>NZ_JBFRPJ010000001.1:0-236955 GCF_041471945.1 Vibrio sp. 10N.261.51.A4 | reverse complement strand
TGTGATCAAGAGACAGCCTATTAAGGAGCCTCTAGTATCAATATTTTTCAAAGTAGTTGTTTGAAATTCTAGGAGAGCACGCGGAGCTTACGAATGTAAGTGAGCATGCTCGACAACGTAATACCAAAAAAAACAAAAAAAGCTCCCAACAGGAGCCTTTCAAATCGTATTTTTCAATCAAATAGCTTTAGTTCAAGGAAAAGGCGCGGAGTTTACGAATGTAAATGAGCACCTTTGACACAGAAATTAAGCTATTTGAGCCAGAAAAATTAAGCGTAAACCGGTAGACGCTTACAGATCTCTAGTACTTTTGCTTTAGTCGCTTCGATAACAGACTCATCACCCATGTTATCTAGGATGTCACAGATCCAACCTGCTAGCTCTTTCGCGTCTGCTTCTGAGAAACCGCGACGAGTGATAGAAGGAGAACCGATACGGATACCTGAAGTAACGAATGGGCTACGTGGGTCGTTTGGTACTGAGTTCTTGTTTACAGTGATGTTTGCTGCACCTAGTGCTGCATCTGCTTCTTTACCTGTGATGTCTTTGTTGATTAGGTCAACTAGGAACAGGTGGTTCTCTGTAGAACCTGAAACGATGTTGTAACCACGAGCTAGGAATTCAGCAACCATTGCTTTTGCGTTAGCAACAACGCGTGCTTGGTATTCTTTGAACTCTGGCTCTAGAGCTTCTTTGAACGCTACTGCTTTACCAGCGATAACGTGCATTAGAGGACCACCTTGGCCGCCTGGGAATACTGCTGAGTTCAGCTTCTTGTAAAGATCTTCGCCTTCGTTAGAAAGGATTAGACCACCACGAGGACCCGCAAGCGTTTTGTGCGTCGTTGTAGTTACTACGTGAGCGTGTGGCACTGGGTTCGGGTAAACGCCTGCAGCGATTAGACCTGCTACGTGAGCCATATCTACGAACAGGTAAGCACCTACTTTGTCAGCGATTTCACGCATGCGCTTCCAATCACAGATTTGAGAGTAAGCAGAGAAACCACCGATGATCATCTTAGGCTTGTTCTCGATAGCCAGCTTTTCCATCTCTTCGTAATCGATTTGACCCGCTTCATCGATACCGTAAGGGATGATGTTGTAAAGCTTACCAGAGAAGTTTACTGGAGAACCGTGAGTTAGGTGACCACCGTGTGCTAGGCTCATACCTAGAACCGTATCGCCTGCATTTAGTAGTGCCATGTATACAGCGTTATTTGCTTGAGAACCTGAGTGAGGCTGTACGTTTGCGTACTCTGCACCAAATAGTTCACATGCACGTTCAATTGCTAGAGTTTCAACTTTGTCTACGTACTCACAACCACCGTAGTAACGCTTGCCTGGGTAGCCTTCAGCGTATTTGTTTGTTAGCTGAGAACCTTGAGCTTCCATTACACGTGGGCTTGTGTAGTTTTCTGAAGCGATAAGTTCGATATGCTCTTCCTGACGAAGAGTTTCTTCTTGGATAGCTGCGAATAGATCCGCATCGTAATCAGCAATGTTCATGTCACGCTTAAGCATCTGTATCTCCTGACTCAGATTGTACTGAAAGTTTCAAAAAAACCACACAACGACCGAAAGCAAACGTTTCCGTCACCGTTTTGATGTGACGCATTCTACATAATTTGATCTAGGTCATAAAGAGCTAATTGCAATTTTATCATGCAGTTTTTTCATAATCACAAATAAGATTCATCATGGTTATTTGGCTTATCCAACCAAAGATGGCGCTTACTGTCAATTTTACGCTTTACACCCTGTAAAACGCAGATTACATAGGTTTACCTTAATTTTGCCCCTCAAGCTACCGAAAGCTAAGGTTTTTCTCTACTATGCACGCCTTTATTGGTTAGGTAATTATAAAAACGATGGAAAAACACTCACGTAAAGAAGATTGGGTAGCGATTCTCACTGGCACGTTTTTAGTGGCGTTAGGCGTCTTCTTTTTACAGTCAGCGAACCTGCTTACCGGGGGCACTACTGGCTTGGCTCTGCTTTTGAGTCAATTCTTGCCTGTAACCTTTGGTATTTTGTACTTTGTTGCCAATTGTCCATTCTATTTATTAGCATGGAAACGATTCGGCCGTAGCTTTGCTATTAGCAGTGCGATTTCTGGTGCTTTAGTGTCTGTGTTTGCCGATCATTTATACTTAGTTATCTCGCTAGAAGTTCATAACGAGATCTATTGTGCTGTTGCCGGCGGCTTACTAATGGGCTTAGGTATGCTAATCCTATTCCGTCACCGCTCAAGTCTGGGTGGCTTCAACGTACTGTGCTTGTTTATCCAAGACCGCTACGGTATCTCGGTAGGCAAAACACAAATGGGTATTGATGCGTGTATTCTGTTTGCATCGTTCTTCTTCGTGTCACCTTGGGTGATTGCCGTATCTGTATTAGGCACCGCAGTATTGAACATCGTATTGGCAATGAACCACAAACCAACTCGCTACTCGGTGAATTACGCGTCTTAAAGTTCATTACCTGCTCTGTCGTTGCTGGCACTCGATGCTCAAACTTCTAGCAAGTAGACTCGAGGCACGATATTCCAGCCATCACTAAAACAAAAAAGGCTTTGGGGAGCACTCCAAAGCCTTTTAACAGCCGAATCCTTTAAGGGGAAGAGAATCAAGCCGATTGAAATAAAAACAAGGCTAACCTTCGATCAAAAGAATACGAGTCTCGTAAGGTTGCAAAACTTGATGATGAGACGCCACTAAACTCTCGCTCACTTGATAATTAGACAACAAGCTCTTAGCCTTTGCCATCTCAAAACGTTCAGGTAAAACGCATTCAGCCTCTTCACCATAATAGTTGTTAATGCACAGCAGAGTTTGTCCTTCACTCTCACGAGAGTACGCAAATACCGACGGGTGCTCAGGCAATAGATCTTGATAGCTGCCATCCGTAATCACTGGTACTTGTTTGCGTAACTCAATCAAGCTCTTATAGAAGTAAAATACAGAATCTTTATCTTCCAGTGCTTGCTCAGCGTTAATCTCAGAGTAATTATTCGCTACATCAAGCCATGGCTGAGCTTGTGAGAATCCGGCGTAAGGCTCACTATTCCATTGCATTGGTGTACGAGAGTTATCACGAGATTTCTGCGCTAGAATCGCCATCATATCTTGATGAGCCACACCATCACGGTTAACCATGATGTCGTACATATTGGTACTCTCAACATCACGATACTGGCTGATGTCAGTATAGCCAGGGTTGGTCATACCAATCTCTTCACCTTGATAGATATAAGGCGTGCCTTGCATCATGTGCACAGAAGCAGCCAACATCTTGGCCGACTCAACACGATATTGCTGATCATCACCTAAGCGGCTCACGACTCGCGGTTGGTCGTGGTTACACCAAAACAATGCGCCCCAGCCCTTGCCGTTCAAACCCGTTTGCCAATGATTGAAGATCGACTTGAGCTGCAAGAAATCAAACGGCGCATTAGTCCACTTCTCACCATTGGTGTAATCCACCTTAAGGTGGTGGAAGTTAAACACCATTGATAACTCGCTGTTATCAATGTTTGAGTACTGTTGGCAATGCTCGAGTGTCGTTGAAGACATCTCGCCTACTGTCACGCTGCCGTATTTCTGGAATACCGCTTCGCTGATCTCTTTCAGGTATTCGTGCACTCGTGGGCCATCAGTGTAAAAACGACGACCATCACCGATATCATCATTGGGGAAGTCTTGCTGTTTCGAAATCAGGTTGATCACGTCCAAGCGGAAACCATCAACGCCCTTCTCAGCCCAGAAGCTAATGACGTCTTTCACTTCTTCGCGTACAACCGGGTTCTCCCAGTTAAGGTCGGCTTGCTCTTTCGCGAATAGGTGTAGGAAATACTGACCCGTCGCTTCATCCATTTCCCATGCATTACCACCGAACTTAGACTGCCAGTTGGTTGGTGCTTGGCCGTTTACAGGATCTTTCCATATGTAGTAGTCGCGGTATGGGCTGTTTTTATCACCCAATGCTGACTGAAACCACGCATGTTCTGTTGAGGTGTGGTTTACCACGATATCCATCACGATACGAATACCACGTTGGTGCGCTTCAGCCAGCAATAGGTCGAAATCTTCCATGGTGCCGAATTGCGGGTTAATCGCGTAGTAATCTGAAATATCGTAGCCGTTATCGATCATTGGGGATGCGTAAACTGGGGTTAACCAAATGGCATCCACACTCAAGTGTTTAAGATAATCCAGTTTTGAAATGATCCCGTTGATGTCGCCAGTACCTTTACTGCCACTGTCACAAAAGCTCTTTGGGTAGATTTGATAGATGGTTGCGGTTTTCCACCAACTTTCATCATGCTCAGTCATCGCCATCTCTAACACTCACTTACCAGAAAATATAAAATAAAAATCACCATGTGAATCATGGTCGAATAGCCGTTATAACTAAAAGAAAAAGCTATAACTAAGAGAAAAAGCGATGGCTCACTTTGGAGTCATCGCTTATTAAATGCATTACGCGTTGGCGGTTTCTAACTCACCCTTTGATTGGGCTCGCTTGTAGAAGAACAGGGTTAACGTGATAGGCAGTACTATCGCCACCAGCATCGCGACTAGGTAAATCGACCAATATTGAGGTTGAATCGATAGGATGCCCGGCAAGCCGCCAACACCGATACCATTCGCCATCACACCTGCGCTGCCACAGATTGCGGCTGCAACAGCACTACCAATCATTGCGCTGAGCATTGGGAATTTGTATTTAAGGTTAATACCGTACATCGCAGGCTCTGTTACACCTAAGTAGGCTGAGATTGCTGCAGGAACCGAGATGTCTCGTTCACCTTCACGCTTACTCAAGATAATGATGCCCACTACTGCCGATGCTTGTGCAATATTTGATAGTGCAATCAAAGGCCAGATTGGTGTGCCGCCTAAGTCTTGCATCAATTGCAGATCCACGGCGTTGGTTGTGTGGTGAATACCCGTGATAACCAAAGGTGCGTAAAGAAAGCCAAATACCACTGAACCAAGAATCGCAAAATCACCTGTCATTGCCGCTTTAGCCGCGAATGCCACACCATCGCCTAACATACGACCGAATGGGCCAATGAAAGCGTGCGCTAGAATCACAGACAAAATAATCGATACAAATGGCACAACCACTAGGTACAAGTAAGCTGGGACGATGCGCTTAAGATTGGTTTCAATGAACGCCAAAGCCACACCCGCTAACATTGCAGGGATCACCTGAGCCTGATAACCGACCTTCTCAATCACAAACAGTCCAAAATCCCATACCTCAGGTACCGATTTACCTATCATGTATGCGTTCATGAGTTGTGGTGAAACTAAGGTCACACCGAGCGTGATACCCAAAATAGGGGTTCCGCCAAGCTTCTTAACCGTAGCCCAACACACGCCAACCGGTAGGAAGAAGAAAATAGCTTCGCCGATCAACCATAAGAAAGAGTGAACGGTTGCCCAGAATTGACTGATTTCAACGAGGGTTTTGCCGTCGAACATGCGAATGTCGCCAATCACATTACGGAAACCAAGAATCAAACCACCTGTAATGATGGCAGGCAGCAGTGGTACGAAAATTTCGGCTAAATGGGAGATACCACGCTCAAGGAAGTTCATGTTTTGACGAGCAGCCAGCTTCGCCTCATCTTTTGATGATGCCTCTTTACCTGTCTGTTCAATCAGAAGTGCGTACACTTCATCAACTTCAGTGCCAATCACAACTTGGAATTGGCCTGCATTAGTAAAACAGCCTTTTACTAGCTTCAGTTTTTCGAGTTCAGCTTTGTTGGCCTGCTCTGTATCGTTCAATACAAAACGCAGTCGAGTCAGACAGTGGCTGACACTCGCAATGTTTTCTTTACCACCGACTAACTCGATAAGACGCGCAACGTCTTGCTTCGCTATCTTACTCATACTACCCCACCCTGGTTTCATTCAATTACTCATCTAAACCATGCAAGCTATAATCACTCAGACTTAGATTTATGGGAACATTCCCAATTACGGTTATTATAATGCCCGTATGAATGATAAATTAAAATGGGAACAATCCCATTAATTGAAAGAGATCACACTCTAATTTTAATCTAAGCCGTTCAATTTCGCTTAATTGAGTGGATTATAGAATAGGAGATTGCGTATGATGAGAGATCTCTGAATTGCCTAAAAGCTGAGAGATCAATAGATTAGCAGCCAACTTACCTGCAGATTGGTAACCAGGATCAATGCTAAATACTCGTGGGAATAAGAAAGAGAGAAGATCATTACCACCAACGCCAGTGACGACCACATCTTCACGTTGTAGTTCTTGCAGACGCTTGATTACACCAAGAGCCAGCGTATCACTGGCACAAACGATCGCTTGAGTCGCGGGAGTTAACACCTCATCCACCAGCTGATAAGCACTTTCGTGATGAAGTTGACCAGTACGATAGTTTGCCACTGAACCTGTGTTTTCACACCAATCGAGATAAGCCTTAAGACGCAGTTCACCGGTTGATTTATCACTAGGATCAACCCCGATAAAGCCAACGTCAGAGATCCCTTGATCCGATAAATGCACCAACGCACTATTGATCACCTGTTGGTTATCATAGTTAATCGACGTCACGTTCTCGGTATCCAGAGCAATCACCACCGCTTTGTGTTCCCAAGCTTCGATTGCCGGAATATCGCAGTCAGTAAAACCAAATACAATAATGCCATCAACGTTACGACGCTTTAGAACTTGCAGGTGCTCATTGGCTTTATCTCTATCAAGTTGGCTTTCCATGATCACGACATCGTAATCCGCTCGATACAACTCGGCCAGCATCGTGCTAACGGCTTTGTTTTCAGAGGGAGAGTCCAAACGAGAGATAATCACGCCGATGACTTTTTGGCTGCCACCGCGCATCGATTGCGCAGATTTTGAAGGCGTGTACCCAGATTCTTGAATTACTCTTTCCACCCTTTCACGGGTTTCAGGTTTCACTTTTGGATCATTGGTCAGAACGCGTGATACGGTTGACTTACCAACACCGGACAGCTTTGCAATATCAAGAATAGTGAGTTTTTTGCTCATAAAAAGTCTAACGTTAAAGGGAAGAGAAGAAAAAGTGAGGGTAGATTCCCTCACTTAACTGTTTGTAAATACTAGCAGTTCTTACTATGACTTACTTTTGGCAATTTCGATAGACTACGCGACCAAGTTCTAGACGCGCATTGTCACCTTTCGTGCGCAAAGTGATGCTGTTAATCATCTCTGAAGTGCCATCATCTAAGATGTATTTGGTTCCTGAGCCCGCTGGAACTTGAGTCAGGCGGTATTCATTATCAGGCAAGCGTAGTACCGCTTTTTCATTATCAAGGTAAGACACATCAAACGAGACGTCAGACTCACATTGATAAGTCGCGAATTGATCATTCGATGTTGCGCTATCAGTCTCAGGGGCTGCTGATTTAGAGCACCCAACCAATGCTACTGTACATAGAGATGCTACCAACATAGCTTTCATACTTCGTTCCTCATCTTTATATAGTCAACGACACTTAGCCTATTCACAGGTTCGAACAAACCTAATGTAAGTGCCTAATGATAGGTCCATACCTTAGTGATAAATAAAACGTTTAGCCTTTTAAGAAAGCGGGTACGTCTTTAATGCTATCAAGTACCACGCTAGCCAACGCTTCACCTTTTTCAGTGATGGGTTTACCCGTTCTTACCAAGACTTTAGTACCAACACCTGCTGCTTCTGCAGCCATCATGTCTTCCGCTTTATCGCCGATCATGACCGAGTTAGCCATATCAATCTTCAGAAAGTCACGAGCAGAAATGAACATGCCTGGCTTTGGCTTACGACATTCACAATCTTGCTTGTAGTCACCAATACCGTGCTCAGCGTGGTGAGGACAGTAATAAATGCCATCGAGCTCGACACCATTATCAACAAAGTTCCAATCCATCCACTGCGTTAAAGAAAGAAAACGGTCTTCACTAAACATGCCGCGAGCAATACCAGATTGGTTGGTCACTAGCACCAATAAATAACCCATATCTTTAAACGCTTTCGCCGCTTCAAACACACCATCGATGTATTCAAAGTCATGCTCATCATGTACGTAGCCGTGATCAACGTTAATCACTCCATCACGATCTAAAAAAACAGCAGGTTTAGACAAAATTTTGTTCTCTATCAACTCTCTATTAATCATTAATTATTACACGCTTTATTTGCTTCATCACTATCTATTTAGTTTTGCGTTCGTTAACGATTTGTTTCTAGCTTAGCCATACAATCGACGTTTAGCCGTCTAGACGTAAAAATATCTATTGACTTAGATCATAGAACACCATAGCATCGTCTGTAAATCGAGCGAGCTATCGACATATTATTCTGTTCTACCTGCACGGGTTTCTCTATGATTAAAGTGAATCAAGTCAATAAGGTTTTTTATCAAGGCACTAAAGAAATCAATGCCTTAATTGATATCAACCTCCACATTCCTCAAGGTCAAATCTTTGGAGTCATCGGCTCTTCAGGTGCAGGCAAAAGTACCCTAATCCGCTGTGTAAATATGTTGGAAGCCCCGACTTCGGGTGAAGTGATTGTTGATGGTATCGACCTAACAAAACTCAGCAAATCAGAGCTTAGCGAAGCGCGCCGTAACATCGGCATGATATTCCAGCACTTCAACCTGCTGTCTTCTCGTACTGTATTTAACAATGTAGCACTGCCTCTAGAACTTGCTGGTAAAGATAAAGCGATTATTGAAGCGAAAGTCAGCGAGTTACTTGAACTGGTTGGCCTTGCTGATAAGCGTGACACCTACCCGGCAAACCTAAGTGGTGGTCAAAAGCAGCGTGTGGCGATTGCTCGCGCACTGGCCTCTGACCCGAAAGTACTGCTATGTGATGAAGCCACCAGCGCATTGGATCCAGCAACAACTCAATCTATCCTTGAGCTGCTGCGTGAAATCAACCGCAAGCTGAACATCACTATCCTGCTTATTACACACGAGATGGATGTGGTTAAAAGCATTTGTCACGAGGTTGCGATCATTGGCGGCGGTGAATTGGTAGAGAAAGGTACAGTCGGTGACATCTTTGCTCATCCGAAGACAGAGCTAGCGCATCAGTTTATTCGCTCAACGTTGGATCTGACGATCCCTGAAGATTACCAAGCACGTTTGCAAGAGACTCGCGTAAACAGCAGCTACCCGCTGGTGCGTCTTGAGTTTACTGGTGCAACGGTTGATGCTCCGCTAATGACGCAAATCGCACGTAAATTCAATATCGATGTCAGCATCTTAAGTTCTGACCTTGATTACGCCGGTGGCGTGAAGTTCGGCATGATGGTCGCTGAACTGTTCGGTAATGAAGCAGATGATAATGCTGCTATCCAATTCCTACGCGACAACAATGTAAAAGTAGAGGTGCTTGGTTATGTCCTTTAGTTTCAACGAGATTGCTGACTGGATCAGCCTTAACGGTAACCTTCTATTAGGCGCAACAGGCGAAACGCTTTACATGGTTGCTGTTGCAGGCATTGTTGGCTTCGCGGTCGGTATTCCACTAGGCGTGATTCTGCATACGACTAAAAAAGGTGGCCTGTTAGAGAACACCAAAGTAAACAAGATTCTAGGTGCGATTGTGAACGTGGGTCGTTCAGTACCTTTCTTAGTTTTGATGGTTGCGATTATTCCACTGACTAAGATGCTGATTGGTACCTTCATCGGTACAACAGCAGCGATTGTTCCACTGACGATTGGCGCTATCCCATTCGTGGCTCGACTTATCGAAAGTGCACTACTTGAAGTACCAACAGGTCTAGTGGAAGCGGCCCAATCAATGGGCGCAACACCAACACAAATCATCAATAAGGTTCTGCTTCCAGAAGCACTACCGACTATCATCAACTCAGTAACGATTACGCTCGTGACTCTGGTGAGCTACTCAGCAATGGCCGGTACTGTAGGCGGAGGTGGCCTAGGTGATGTCGCGATTCGTTACGGATTCCACCGCTACGATGTGACCATCATGGCTGTGACAGTAGTGATGTTGATTGTGCTGGTACAAATTATTCAATCAATCGGTGATTCATTAGTTCGCCGTGTTGACCACAGATAAAGACTCACACATAAAGAGTAGAGTCGTCTGAACCTAATTAAATAGATTTATTAAAAGGAGATTATTATGAAATTTAACCTTAAAGGTTTACTAACTATCGCAGCAGCAGCTTCAGCGCTAGTTCTAGCAGGTTGTGGCGATAAAGAAGTGGATACTTCTAAAGTAAAAGTTGGCGTAATGGCAGGTGCAGAAGCGCAAGTTGCTGAAGTGGCAGCTAAAGTAGCGAAAGAGAAATACGGCCTAGACGTTGAACTGGTTACTTTCACGGATTACGTAACACCAAACGCAGCTCTAGATGATGGTTCTATCGACATCAACGCATTCCAACACGCACCGTACCTAGATCAGCAAGTGGCTGACCGTGGCTACAAGCTAACTATCGCTGGTAACACGTTTGTTTACCCAATTGCGGGTTACTCTAAAGAAGTGAAATCGGTAGACGAAATCCAAGACGGTGCTCGTATTGCTGTACCAAACGACCCTACAAACCTAGGTCGCTCTCTACTTCTTCTTGAGCAACAAGGTCTTCTTGAACTTCGTGAAGGCGCAGGTCTTCTAGCTACAGTTCGCGACATCGTGGGTAACCCTAAGAACCTAACGATTGTTGAACTAGACGCAGCTCAACTGCCACGTTCTCTTGATGATGTTGCTCTATCTATCATCAACACAACTTACGCGAGCTCTATCAACCTGACTCCACAAAAAGATGGCGTATTCGTTGAAGACAAAGATTCTCCTTACGTAAACCTAATCGTTTCTCGTGAAGACAACCTAAACGCTGAAAACGTACAAAACTTCGTTAAAGCTTACCAAACTGAAGAAGTGTACAACGCAGCTTCTGACATCTTCCAAGGTGGCGTCGTTAAAGGTTGGTAATCAACTAAACGACAGCACTGTATAGATACCCGAAGGGGCTGACATAACGTCAGCCTCTTTTTGTTGGTTAGGATTTACCAGAAAGTTCGACTTACCACCAAGCTTCCACTTGCATGCCAACGCTCATTTCACTGTTTTTACCTTCACCGAAGGCATTGTCGTTTTCAGCATCATTCAGGTAAGTGGCGAAGATACGGAATTCAGGACGAGACCAGAAACCCACTTGTGGAACCCAAGCCTGAGCGATGGTGAATTTACCACCTGCCCCATCTTGGTTATCAATCGTTTCTACAAAACCACCAATTTCAAGAATGGTACGCATGCGCTTGTCCCACTTATAAAGCGGACGAATAACTGCACTGAAAGAGTCATCATCACTGTTATTAGCACCCACACCGGTTGACGCGGCATAACGCACAGTATGGCCAAACTCAATGTTCTCACCAATCGCAAGCACGCCCCAGTTAATCAAACGGAAACCCTCGGCGTCGTTGTTGTTTGCATCACGAACAATGCCTTTACCCGTTCCAAAAGTCGTCATCTGCTCGGCATAACCAGAGTTAGCAACCTGTAGAATAGTTTTATTGAAGCCGCCTGATAGGTTTTGATTCAGGCTCGCCGTTAGCATTACGCTGTCATCCGCATCTACCGTTTGACCTTGTTTTTCATTGGCGAAGTTCATATCAATACCGACCTCAAGATCCGCATTGTTCCACAATGGAATGCCTGCATAACGCACATCAGCAATCATGGCTGTGGTTTCTTTGCCATCAAACACATCGCCAGTCACCGTGTCTTGAATCAAAGCCACCGATAATTTACCAGGGCCCATATTGATGTGTTCAACGCCGGCACCAATACCACTTACATCCCAGTAGTAGTTATCAACGATGTGCACATCATGACGTTGGTAGTAGCGCTCACCCGCCCAAATCCCAATGTCCTTATCTTCAAAAAGCCCTACCGCTTGAACATTCAATTGCACCACATCCACGCTTTTATCCGCGGCATTCTCATCTTGGCCTTGCCAGTACGACAACATGGAATCAACTAAAAATGAAACGTCGTCCTCAGCATACACCTCTTTCTTAAAGCCAAACTCACCATACAGGTCATTTTCGTTGCCGAGTCGGCCAACTTTACTCACCTCCCACTTGCTGTTTGAGCCGCCTTCATTACTCAAGCCAACGCCGCCGCGCATGTAGCCATTGAACTCCAATGGCGTGGTTTCATCAGCGTATAAATTAGGGGCAAGTAAAGCAGTAGAGAGTGCAGCAGCAATAGGTAACAGTTTCATCGTCCATTCCTTTCAGATCTAGAATCAGGTTATTATTCACAATGGGAATATTCCCATGGGATCGATCCCATTTATATTGAGCAGAATATAAATTGAAAGAGAACTGATTGATTATTGTGATCAGGCTAACTATTGAGGTAACTAAAAGTTGATGGGAGTTGGATTATCTCAATGAATACATTAGTGCTACAGAAAGAGCTGAATATCACGTTCTGTGCGTATTGAAAGGAGAAGTGGGTAACGATAAGAGAGTAACAAAGATCGAGCTAAGACAGGTAACGAAGTCACTGCATCGGGGATGATACAAGGTGCTAAACATTTAATATAAAAAAAAATATCGGAGCACTAAATAGCACTCCGATATCTAAAGCATGACGCTTAAATAACCACAAGAAGACTACTTCAGGTGATCCCAAGAGATGTTTGACACCAATCGGCAGTCATCACACTTGAAATAGAAAATATCGTGGATAGGCGCATCTAGCAGCCATTCACCACCACATTGCGGGCATTTGCGCTCTTTTTCATCTTTCAGGCTGATCCCACCGACACGGTATAAGTAGTAGTAGGTTGGAACCTTAGTCAGATACTCAATGCGCCCTCTTAGACCCCAACCGCGTTTAAACAGCACACTCTTCGTGTCACTGATCTCGGTTAGCGTTGCATGTTCCGCGCGACAACCACCACCCATTTGTACTTCATCACAGGCTTGCCATTCGGTCTGCCATTTCAACACGGCTTTATGGTCGCCATTGAAGGTAGGTGGATTGCGATACAAAGGGATTGGTAGCAAGCTATCGCCACTACGCAGCGGTGAACAGGTGTGCACGAATGTCGTGTATAACACCTGCCAGCTTGGTGTTTCATCTTCTGCCACTTCTTCTGAGTTCAGATCTCGACCGAGCAAACGCATTTTAGGCGCTAGTAGGCTCGCGTTAGACAAGCGATCAAAACACACTTTCACAAAGTCTGAGTGATTCCGCGGGTGCAAGCTATCTTGCTCCGGGCACACAACGCGAACATAGAATTCCCCATCGCCCATCACGATTGGGAACTCACGACCTAACACTTGTCCGTTATAACGAAGTGCATCCATTAAGCCATTAACCGCCTTGTCGACAGCGCTTACCGTTGTGTTATCAAAACACTCAAATTGAAGTTCTAGTACGTACATCTATTTATACCGCTGGTTGTAGCTTTTCTAAAAATTCTGCCAATGTCTCGGCGAGCACATCACGATTTTTGGTACCGAAGCGCTCCAAAATCACGTTACCCGTTAGGTTACAGATAGAGATAACATCCAGCTCAGCATCGGTCGCGGCAATGAAAACCGTTGGTTTTAGCTTCAAGCGACGCTGAGTTACTAGGTGACCCAAAATGTTTTCTTGTAGGCATTCGAAGTCTTCATCACTCCAAATCTGTAACAGAGTCAATTCGTTACCATCGAAAGTTGCGTTCATATCTGCGCTGAATTGTGCGCCGTAGAAAGTTTTGATGTCTTCATGCAGAGTCAACTCAATACCGGTTTCAACGTTGGTGAAATCCGCGAATTGCTCACGTGGATAGTGCTTCCACAACACGGCATCGCCACTCTTTTCTTCTACGCATGGCGATACGATGTCCACCAACTCCTCATTACGAGGTAAGCTTTGGTGTTTCTGCTGCCACGCGTCAACGTATCGCTGACTAAAAGAAAGTAGTGCGTCTTGAGCACGTTGAGTCATGAAAATCTCCTAAACACAAAATAATAAATAGAATCCGAGCCCTTTCCGCGCCGATTAAGCGATGACTTAATGACAGGGTAAGGGGGATTCAGTAAAATCGACCCCATTCTAATCGAATTTGAAACGAAAGTATGAGCAAATATTCTGACGCAAAAGAGCTAGCGGGTTTAACCCTTGGCCAAAAAACTGAGTACTCTAACCAATACAATGCAAGTTTATTGCAACCAGTGCCTCGTAGCCTTAATCGCGATGATCTTGCGCTAAACGGCGAGCTGCCTTTTGTTGGTCATGATATTTGGACGATGTACGAGCTTTCGTGGCTAAACACCAATGGTCTACCACAAGTGGCTGTCGGTGAAGTTTTCATCCCAGCAACCAGCCCAAATTTAATTGAATCAAAATCTTTCAAGCTGTACCTGAACAGCTACAACCAGACTCAATTTGAAAACTGGGATCAAGTAACCGAGCGCCTGACCCAAGATTTGTCGGCATGTGCAGGCGAAACGGTGATTGTGAATGTAAACTCAGTAACCGACTACACTAACCAACCTATCGTGACGATGGAAGGTGACTGTATCGACAACCAAGACATCCAAATCACTAGCTACGACTTTGAAGCGTCGCTGCTTGAAGGCGCTGCTGGCGAACAAGACGTTGAAGAAACACTGCACAGCCACCTATTGAAGTCGAACTGTTTGATCACCAATCAACCGGATTGGGGCAGCGTTGAGATCGCATATTCTGGTAAGCAAATTGACCGTGAAGCTCTGCTACGCTATTTAGTTTCTTTCCGTGAGCACAATGAATTCCACGAACAATGTGTTGAGCGTATCTTCACTGACATCATGAAATACTGTGCACCTTCGAAGCTAACTGTGTTCGCACGTTACACACGTCGTGGTGGTCTGGATATCAACCCATACCGTTCAACAGAGCAAGATAGACCAAGCCACAATAAGCGTATGGCTCGCCAATAATCAGGCGAGAACCACCCACACTTATTTGAACCTACCAAATCTTTAAAGGGACATTGAAATGCGTTGGTTATACGTTGTTAGTCTATTTATTTTAAGCTTAAGCACATCGGTCAATGCGTCGGTTTATTCGTCGGCGCTACTCAATGAAGCCAATAATTTGGTTGAGATCGAGCCGAGCCAAGCAAAACAAATGGCCAACAGCTACCTAACGCTGCGTGTCCTTTCTGATCAACGCGAGAAAAGCCCTTCAGCTATTTCTCGCGAAGAGACAGACTCCTCGATTCGAACACCAAACAGCAGTATCGATGCGTATAAGATCTTAGCCAAAGCGGAATACAACCTTGGCAATATGCGTATTGCGATTCAGCACATCGACAAAGCCTCCGAGCTAGCGCAAACCTATAAGCTTGATTACCTAAAAATAGATCTTCAGATCCTAAAAGTTCGCTTACTTTGGCTGAGTGATAGAAAATCAGCCAAAGCAAAATCAGAGCTCACTAACATTGAAAAAAATCTAGAGTCGGTGAATAAAACCTTACGCTTAACGGAAGGCATTACCTATCGCTTGATCATGTTGAAAGCCGACATCGCCTCTTACGACAACAAGATCGATGAAGCCGAAAAGTTCTATCAAGAAGCCAAAACCTATCTCGATCAACGTTACTCTGAAAAAGTCACCATCGACTACCATATCTCCGTCGGCGAGTTTTATCTGACTCACAAAGAGTACAACCACGCGTTATCCGAGTTGTTGTATGGCTACTGGAAATCAGTAGAGGGCAATCTAAGTTCACGTTTGGCCAAGGTCAACCGCCTACTTGCGCAGCTTTTCTTTGAGCGCCAAGTGTTGGATAAGGCGTTAGAACACCTATCTCAAGCCGCTGATTTCTATGACAACTTTGAAAACTCGCCTGTCTTAGCACAAGTGCTTAAGAAAATGGGGGATGTGTACTTCTATCAAGGGAAATATAACCTTGCCTTGGTACACTTCTTCAACGTTCTTGATCACGAAAGCACTGACCGAGATATCCACCAAGTCATTGATATCCGACTAAGTCTATCGGCGACCTACTTACGCCTTTATAACTACCCTCTAGCAGAACAGTACCTAACCCGTGCCCTTGAGCTGCTGGAATATACCGACATTCCAAAGCTGGAAGGCCGTGCTGCACTGTTATCTGCAGGGTTAGCGTATCACCTACAAGAAAGCGAAGACGTGATAAAGCATGCGACACGTGCACTTGAGATCTCACGCCAGATAGAGAACATGCGCCTTTCACAACGCTCGTACTACTTACTTTCTTTGGGTTATGAACAGGCAGGTCGTCCACAGCAAGCATTGGCAAACCTCAAGCAATACAACAGCCTTGTCTCTCTAGAGCAGCAAAAACTCAACCGTGTTGGCGAAGACGCGTTCCGTCAACAGAAAGAATTTGCCGAACAAACCCTGCACTACGCAGGCCAAGCGCAAGAGCTAGAGCAATACAAACTGGAGCATCGTAAGTTCCAAAAAATATCGTTCGCCCTATTCCTGTTCAGCATTGTCTTGTTCTTCTTTGTTCTGCGCCGTGGCTATCTCATTCAAACCTTAGCCAAAGAAGTGGACTCACTGCGCACCGACCTATTTACGCACTCACGTTCAAAGCTTCCGAACTTAAGAATGCTCAATGCGAAGCTCTCTAACTCGCTGGAACAAACCAGCCAGACCTTCGAACAGTGGCAACTTGGCGAATTGATTCATGAGCCACTCAACGACCGCTTACGCTTCGTGATGATTGATTTACCGTTCTTACGCAATATGTACACGCAGAACGGTTACAAAGCCGGTCTAGAACTGGAAGACGCTTTCGGTGAATTCCTAAAATCTAAGCTTGAAGGCCCAGCTCGTGTCTACCACTTCTCGGATGCGAACCTGCTTTATATCGAGCCAAACGCGGACCGTGATTTGTCGCCTGAGGACATGTTCAGAAAGATTCAGTCTTGGGTGAATGACTTCGAAACAGAGCGAAACATCAACCGAACGGTCCGTATGGGCATCGCTGACTACCCATTCTTGCCACGCGCTTACACCGCAATTAACGATCAAGAGCTGCTCGACGTATTGTTGATGTCGACCAATCTCGCCCGTGAGATCAGTCTCAAAGAGCGCAGTAGCCAATGGGTCTATCTAAAAGCTATCGATAATGCACCAGCAGCGAGCCTTGCAACTGGTAACATAAGAGAAGCGTGTAAACATGCGATTAATCAAGGGTTAATAAAAATACAATCCTCGTACCAGAATGAGGACAACATCAAAAAAATGCTAAAAGATGACTGATTTGCGAGCGGTTAAGAGCAGCAAGTCGTGACCTTATTTTTAGTTTTGTTATTATCGATGTAACGGAATTTCATCAAAATGATCGAGATCGGTCTACGCGGCGCTAATAAATACATCTATGGGCATTCTTGAAAAAGACATTCAGGCGCAACTCCACCAGCTGAAATCTCAGTTGGAGCAGGTCCGTTTGACGCAAAGAGACACCTCGTTCAAGTTTATTAGAGAACAGAAAGTTCTAAAGCGTATCGTCACGTCTTTAAGTGATGCATGTGTTGGTAGTAACAGCCATTTAGATGAAAACCTCATTGCCCTTAGGGAAGAGCTAGAAAAGCAAAAAGACATTAGCTCAATGATCCCAAAACTGGCAGTATTAGAAAGGATGCTTAAGCAGAAAACGTTGGCTATGGATAAACAGAACGGGTATCTGGACGATAGCATTAAGCACAGTGGGGAAACGCTGCAGCGCATAACTGGCCTTCCAGCACAGCTCAAACGCGACCTACGAAACTTACTTAGCTTCTCCGAATGCAATGGCAGTCAGAAAGTCGACCACGCCATGAAACTTCTCGGTATTTATGAGCGTGCCATAAAGATTATGGCGAATAACTCACGCACCCATTTTGCTGACGCTGCGCACTCTCCGGAACAAGAGCTCCTTTCCGACCTATCAAACGAACTACAACATCTGATCACTGAACTCGACTTCGAGGGTGAATCGGGTGATCTGCTTACCGATATTCGAGCGAAGCTGCTGCTTGGTGTTTCCACACAAAACCTACTTGAGCTAACACTTCAGATCCTCAAACTGGTTATTGAAGGCACCAACCTAGAACGTAAGAAGTCTGAACAATTCATCGATCAGCTTAATTCTTCTTTAGCGTCCAGCATCAAAACGGCAGACCAAAATGCCGACCAGAGCCAGAGCTACTTTGAGCACCGACAAGGTCTAAACTCTGAGTTAAATGAACTAGTCACTAGAAGCCAAAGCTCGGTAGATAAAGCGAAAGATATTGATAGTTTAAAGCTGTCGATTAATCCGCTACTCAGTGAAATCGCCTCTCTTTCGGAAAGGCTGAACCACGCAGAGCAAAAAGAACAAGCTCTGATAGAGAGAATGAGTTACGGAAAGACTCAGTTAGATTCACTCTATGAAGTGACGCAAGATTACCGTAAGCGCTTGGAAGATCAGGCTCAGCGTATGCTGCTTGATCCTCTAACCAAGGTTTACAATCGCACTGCCTTTACTGATCGCTTAGAGCTTGAGTATCGCCGCTGGATCCGCGCGCAACACTCGCTACGCGTAGTACTGCTCGACATCGACAACTTCAAAGCAATTAACGATAGCTTTGGTTACACCGCGGGCGACAAAGCACTCAAGATCATCGCAAGAACTATTACCAAAGAAGCAGGCACCACCGATACTGTGGCACGTTTTTCAGGTGAAGAGTTTGTGTTATTGCTGCCAGAGCAAACCGATGAATATTGCCATCAGGTGATTCAGAACATTCAAACTCAAGTAAGCCGCCTGCCCTTTAAATTCCGTGACCAGCAAATCACGATCACTTTATGCGCGGCAAGTACTCAGTTTAAAGAGTCAGATACACCGGAAGAAGTGTTAGAGCGACTCAATACAACGCTAAATAAAGCAAAACAACGCGGTAACAACCAACTTGTTTGGCACTAGGCCAGCCCTAGATTTAATTTATTTCATTTTTTCAAATACTTATCACATACCATTTCCCTCAATGTTTGCTAAGCTAATGATTAACATTCGCTTAACAAGCATTATTGGCAAGCAACGCTGTCGTATCCGTTTCGTCTGGTTAACTCTCTCCTACCTTTAACCAAACACTTTCAACGTTTGCTTCTCACTCTCGAGCCAGAGGGTCACTTCAACGTCCCCTGCTCTTTTCAACAAGGAGGCACTATGATCACTCATATCAGCCCTGCCGGTAGCATGGATTTACTCTCTCAACTTGAGGTTGAGCGTCTTAAGAAAACCGCGTCTAGTGATCTGTACCAACTGTATCGTAACTGTACGTTAGCGGTTCTGAACTCGGGTAGCCACACCGACAACTCCAAAGAGTTGCTCGACAAATATCTGTCGTTCGATGTTGAGGTGGTGCGCCGTGAGCGTGGTATTAAGCTCGAACTGAGCAACCCACCTGAGCACGCCTTTGTCGATGGTGAAATCATCAAGGGTATTCAAGAACACCTATTCTCAGTGTTGCGTGACATTGTTTACGTCAACATGCATTTAGCCGATAACCAACGACTCAACCTGACTAATGCCACTCACATTACCAACCTTGTGTTTGGTATCTTGAGAAATGCAGGTGCGCTGACGCCGGGCATCGAGCCTAACCTGATTGTATGTTGGGGTGGTCACTCTATTAATGCCAGCGAGTACCAATACACTCGTGAAGTGGGTAATGAACTCGGCCTGCGTGAACTGAATATCTGTACCGGTTGTGGACCGGGTGCGATGGAAGGCCCAATGAAAGGGGCTGCCATTGGTCACGCGAAGCAGCGTTACACCGATCATCGTTATCTGGGGCTTACCGAGCCTTCGATCATTGCGGCTGAGCCACCAAACCCAATCGTGAACGAACTGGTGATCATGCCAGATATTGAGAAGCGTCTTGAGGCTTTTGTTCGTATGGCGCATGGCATCATCATTTTCCCAGGCGGCCCCGGCACGGCGGAAGAGCTGCTGTACATCTTAGGGATCATGATGCACCCGAATAACGCCGAACAACCAATGCCGATTGTGTTAACGGGCTCGAAAGAGAGTGAGGCTTACTTCCGCTCAATCGATAAGTTCATTGGGGAAACTCTAGGGCCTGATGCGCAGAAACATTACGAGATCGTGATTGATGACCCAGCACGCGCTGCGAAAATCATGAAACAAGCGATGCCAGATGTGCGTTCTCACCGTAAAGAGACCGGTGATGCCTACAGCTACAACTGGTCACTGCATATTGAGCCTGAGTTCCAACTGCCATTCGACCCAACACACGAATCTATGGCGGCGCTTGATCTTCATATGGACCAAAAAACAGAAAGCCTAGCCGCTAATTTACGTAAAGCGTTCTCAGGCATTGTGGCTGGTAACGTCAAAGCAGAGGGTATTCTGGAGATCGAGAAGCACGGCCCATTCCTAATTGATGGCGACAAAGAGCTAATGACCAAGATGGACCAACTGCTGAATGACTTTGTTGAGCAACATCGAATGAAGTTACCGGGAGGGACCGACTACGTGCCTTGCTATAAAATCGCCTCACGTGATTAAGGCGTTTACGTTACCAACGTTTCAACTCACCAAGTGATACGTTACTATAAGGGGCTAGCAGCCCCTTTTTTATTGCCTATTTAGTGGAAACTTATGTCTATCCATCTTGTTATTATCGATGCCTTAAACCTCATCCGACGCGTGCACTCTGTTCAGCCGGATCCAACCGATATAGCAAGAACCATTACCACCACAATTCGCACTCTCAATAAGATTCTGAATGAATCAAAGCCCACCCACATCATCGCGGTATTTGATCACCATTTACAAGACCGTGGCTGGCGCGCAGATGTGCTTCCTGCTTATAAGCAGAATCGTAAACCCATGCCAGAACCATTGATGAAAGGCCTTGATGCTATTCAACAAGCTTGGTGGGAGTTAGGCATTGATTCACTGCTGTCTGATGGCGATGAAGCGGATGATCTCGTCGCAACACTGGCAAAGAAAGTGGCTGACCACGGAGAAACCGTCACCATCGTCTCGACGGATAAGGGCTACTGCCAACTGTTGTCACCAACGCTTCAGATCCGAGATTACTTCCAGCACCGCTGGTTAGATAAACCCTTTATCGAAGCTGAGTTTGGCGTTAAACCTGAACAACTGGCGGATTACTGGGGATTAACGGGCGTAAGCTCAAGCCAAGTACCGGGCATCCCAGGTATCGGGCCAAAAGCAGCCAAAGAGATATTGACCACTTACCCAGATATCGAAGCGGCCTATCAAGCAGAAGATCTGCCGAAAAAATATCGTAAGAAGTTCGACGAACACATCGAATCCGCTCGTGTATGTAAGCAAGTATCGGCACTCAAAACCGATATTGATTTAGGGTTCAACCTGCAAGATATTCGTTACGAAGCAAACGCTTAAGTCGCTGTGACTCGATAATATTGATACAAAAAATGCCCCTTAAAGGAGCATTTTTTATCACTGACACACTAACGTAAATATTAGTGCGGTGAGATGTTTGAAAGCGCCTGAATGTGGACCGTGATCTCTTCGCGATCGTGGTAAAGGTGCTTAGCCTGCATCTTGAACTTCACTTTGTTCTCAATCAGGAACACTTTTAGGTTCTCGATATCTTGCAGTACTTCATCGTAACGGCCTTTCATAGGCAGTTTAAGGTTGAACAGTGCTTCTTTCGCCCAGCCTTTGATGATCCACTCACCCATAAGGTGAGCAACACGAGCTGGCTTCTCAACCATGTCACAGATAATCCAAGTTACGTTCTTACGGTCTGGTTCAAACTTAAAGCCATCCACCATGTGGTGCTTAATTTGACCTGTTTCCATTAGGCTGTCTGCCATCATGCCGTTATCAACACAGTGAACGAACATCGAGCGCTTAACCAATTGGTAAGTCCAACCACCTGGACATGCACCTAAATCAACACCCCACATACCTGGAGCCAAACGCTCGTCCCACTCATCACGAGGGATGAATACGTGGAATGCTTCTTCTAGCTTCAATGTAGAACGGCTTGGCGCATCTGATGGGAACTTCAGACGAGGGATACCCATAAAGAACTGGGAGTTGTTCGTTGGGTAAGAGTAACCAACAAAACAGTGGCCCGGAGCGATGAAGCATAAATGAAGCACAGGCTTCTTAGCGTTATCTTTCGCTGTCATCAGGCCTTTACCACGCATCGCTTGACGCATCGGCACGGTAAATTTACGGCAGAACTTCAAAAGCTCTTTTGCTTCGTTAGTATCTGGCGTTTCAATACGGATATCACCACAACGAGGGAAACCTTCTTTCTCAGAAAGCGCCTCAAGAATTGGAGAAATACGGTCATCGGTTGGCAGGTCTTTAATTTCAACAGCCACTGCCAACATTTGACGAGCAAAGATCAGTGATTGGAAATCGATCTCTTTGATCAACTTGTCCGCTTCACCTGCTTGGTAACATTCAAACAATACAAAACCTGTATTGTTCTTTAGGCGAGGAAAACCAAACACTTCCAGTTGTGTTGCCTTGTCTTGAATTTCGCCAGCACATTCTTTTTCAAAACCAGAGCGACAATAAAGTAGTACGTGTTTCACTGAGTTACCTCTTTTATATTCAAAGCAGCGAAGGAGAAGACTCCCCAACCAATGATAAATAGTAGACCACCAAACGGAGTGATAGGGCCAAACCATTTTATTCCTGTCAGTGCCAAGCCATAAAGGCTGCCACTAAAACAAAGGATGCCGATGATAAAGCAAATTGCCGCAATGAAAAAATATTTTTGTGATTTAGCGCCAAGTTTCATCTGCAGCAGAGCGCCACACGCCAATATCGCTAGAGTATGGATAAATTGGTACTGAACACCCGTCTCAAACACGCCTAGCAGATATTCAGACAAGATAGCTTTCAAACCGTGAGCTGCAAATGCGCCAAGCATCACAGCAACCGCACCAGAGATGCCAGCAAACGTGAGTAAATACTTACTTCTCATTGAGTACCTCTTTGATAAACGCTGATAACTTCTCAACGGTTAACGCAATATTCTGCTGCTCGGTGTAACCAGAACTCTTACGAGGTTTAAAGCTGTGGTCGCCATCGGGAATAAATTCAACACGAATAGAATCAGACAGATCAAAATCAGCAAACTCTTCACGCTTACCAAAGGTATCGCGCTCACCTTGTAAAATGAGGCATGGCTTTGCTAACTCAGCCAGATGCTCACCTTTGTATTTCTCGGGTTTACCTGGTGGGTGGAAAGGAAAGCCTAAACACGCCATTGCGGCCACCTTATCAAGTTCAGACAAATGGCTCGCCATACGCCCTCCCATCGACTTACCACCAATCACAAGCTTATCGGCATCAACCTGCTCAATAATCTCTTGATAGGCTTCAAGTAGCTTAGGCGCTCTGTCAGGTGGACGACGCTTACCATCTTCAGCACGTTTAATCATGTAAGGGAAGTTGAAACGAATCACTCGTATCCCTTTAAAGGCTAACCCTTTGGCTACCGACTGCATGAACTCATGCTCCATGCCTGCGCCAGCACCATGGGCAAAGATAAAGGTGATGGGATTGTCTTCACCATCAATGATGACGTTATTCATCGAGTAAGTCCTCTTGTTCACTTTGCGCTTTCGCTAGCATCCAGTCGCGGAAGGTAGCAATACGACCCATGTCGGCTTGTTTCTCATGACAAACCACATAGAAGGCGTTCTTACTCACCAACACTTCATCAAAAGGCGCAATCAAACGACCCGCTTCGATTTCAGGCTGCGCCAACACGTTGTTACCCAGAGCAATGCCCTGGCCGTGAGCCGCTGCCTGCAGCACCATGGTTGAGTGACTGAAGATAGGGCCGTGATTAACGTTTACCCCATCGATGCCATTTTGCTTAGCGAACTGTTTCCAATCCTTTCGAGAAGTATCATGCAATAGCGTATGACATGCTAAATCACTGAGAGATTCTAATGGTTTTACTCCTAGCAGCACGGAAGGTGAGCAAAGAGGGATCAAGTATTCTTGGTAAAGCTTATCGGCTCTAAGCCCCGACCAATTACCTCGGCCATAATAGATAGCGACGTCTACATCATCGGTTAGCGAGCCTTCATCCATATCAACGGCTTTGATTCTTACATCAATATCAGGCTCTTGCTGATTAAAGTCAGCGAGCCTTGGTACCAACCATTGAATAGCAAAACTCGGCGGTAAACTGATGGTCAATGCGCCCTTCTCACTTCGCTCCAGCACTTTGTCTGTCGCTTCTGCTAGTGATGTGAAAATATCTTTGATATCTAAGAAGTAGCTTTGACCTTCTTCAGTTAGCAGCAAAGAGCGGTTTCTTCGGCGAAACAGCTTCAAAGATAAGAATTCTTCAAGCGCTTTGATCTGATGACTGACTGCCGCTTGAGTAACAAACAACTCTTCTGCAGCACGCG
This sequence comes from Vibrio sp. 10N.261.51.A4, assembly GCF_041471945.1. Lineage (NCBI taxonomy): Bacteria > Pseudomonadati > Pseudomonadota > Gammaproteobacteria > Vibrionales > Vibrionaceae > Vibrio > Vibrio sp. 10N.261.51.A4. The sequence continues at coordinate 212,497 of NZ_JBFRPJ010000001.1, read as the reverse complement.
TAAAACTCAAGTGTCGAGCTGCAGCTTCAAACACTCTTAGCGAGTTTAATGGGGGTAATCGACGAGACATAGTTACTCTCTAAATAAGCATTAGTTTTTTTTATCTGAAACATTATAATTTGTCCATTGCCTAGCAGCCAGAGAAATTCTATATTTCATCCCGCAGCAGCTAGCCTGAACGGCTTGATTCTCTCTAGAATCAATTGGCTTAGCTCCTGCGATGTTGTGTTTGCAAACTCGTTCTTTTCGAGTTGGGTAGAGTTCTACCAAATGTTTTGTTGCAGTTTATACTGAAACGAGGCATGTACTTCCTGTATTTATTTTGACCTGTCTGTCAAATTTGTTTACACCGCCTTATGGGCGGTGTTTTTTTATGTGCAAAGAAATGTAACAACAAGTTTATCAATAGCTGTGCTAATTAATTTTTATTATTTTTCATCGCCAATCACAGAATCAGACACCCACTCAAATAATCAACTGAACACATACAAATAGCACCATTGAGTTGCACTAAAAAGTAACAGAATACTTCAAGATACTCACACTTCTTCGGTACTTATAAACCCGTTTAGAACACACTCTTTCTATCAATCAAAAATTTCAAAGCTGAGCATGACGATAGCACGCCCAAACTCACGCCTCTGTCTGACTACTGTAAATCATTCACAATAGAAAATAAAAAAGCCGCTTACTTTTCAGTAAACGGCTTTGCAAAATGATTAACGCTTGGTCAACACACCACTATGGGCGGTAAACCTTAACGTTATGGAAGCCCTGCTCTTGTAGGTAAAGTGCCTGTAGACGGCTCATTACACCACGGTCACAGTACAGCAAGTACTCTTTCGCTTGGTCTAGGTCGCCAAACTGAGTCGAAAGCTTGAAGAATGGGATGTGTTTAATTTCAACACCCTCGATCTCTAATGGGCTTTCGTCTTCTTCTTCTGGGCTACGGATATCAAGAACGATAGCGTGCTCAGCAACAGCTTGAACTTGTTCAACTTCAGGCGCTTGCTCTTGGCTCTCTTTCTCGATGTCACGGATATCCATAACACGAGCGTTCTCGATCACTTGATCCAGCACTTCAAAGTTAAACTTAGCTTCTTCTGCTTCCAGTTTGCCTTTCTTCGCTTTCACTGTTGGCTTCTTAGAAATAACACCACAGTACTCAGGCATTACCTTAGCGAAGTCTTCAGTACCGATGATACGAGAAAGGTCGATGATGTCTTCTTTATCCCAGTTGATAAGCGGACGAAGAATCAAAGTATCTGTCACGTTGTCGATGTGACGCAGGTTAGTTAGCGTTTGGCTTGATACCTGACCTAGTGCTTCACCAGTAACCAACGCTTCGATCTTGAACTTGTCTGCAACCATACCACCAGCACGCATGAACATACGCTTAAGAACAACGCCCATTTGGCCGTCTTCTACGTTCTCAAGGATTTCAGCAACCACAGGTTCAAAGTCTACAGAAATGAACTTCACCTTTGCAGATGAGCCGTATTTATTCCATAGATAGTGAGCCACTTGTTTAACACCAATCTCGTGCGCTGGGCCACCAAGGTTGAAGAAACAGTAGTGAACCTTAGAGCCGCGTTTGATGTGCAGGTAACTTGAAACACCAGAATCAAAGCCGCCAGAGATCAAGCTCAGTAGATCTTCTTGAGTACCAAGAGGGAAGCCACCGAGGCCTTTGTGACGAGCTAGAACTTGGTTTAGCTTGTCGTTAGCCACTTCAACCTTAACGGTTACATCAGGGTTCTTAAGTCGAACTTTCGCTGACTCAACTGCTTGGTTTAGACCGCCGCCTACGTAGCGCTCAAGTTCAATAGAGGTAAAGTCATGCTTACCACGACGCTTAGCACGTACAGAGAAAGTCTTGCCTTCAATGTCAGCACGGCTGCGTTCTAGTACTTGCTCGTAAATATCGTGCAAGTCTTTGAATTCAGACTGTTGAACTTCAAGAGAGTGGTGAATACCTGGAGTGTGAGTCAGAGCCTCTAACACTTCTGCGTAGTACTGGTCACTCTCAGACGTCACTTCAATATGATCGCGACGGTTGAATACCGCAACACTTTCACAGCGACGTTGAATAACGTTACGAATGTTGCACTCTAGAATCCTTGTGAAGCGCTTACGCACCGATTCACTTTTTACAAAAATTTCCGGATGGGGCTTAACAATAAATTTCATAGTACTTTCACAACATTAATGTTCAAAATTTTGAAAACGCTCATCGCCAAGTAAATTAGAGAATTTACACAGCACTTGAAGCAAGAATAGATCATATCTAAATCTAAGGGCGCGAATTATACATGAGAAAGTGAAGCAAGGAAAAGAGTGCTTGCTGTAACACCATCATTAAACCGCTTGTTATTAACAGTAGCAGGTTTCGAAACGACATAAATGCCGCAGAGAGAACCATTGAAGACCAGCAAACAAAAAGCCCAACCTCATTATAAGGTTGGGCTTTCGATGCTATCTGCATGCTACCGTGTGTACACGTATCGGCTATTCATTAATAACAGGCACTTCGTCACTGTAAAGCGGCTCGCCCTGCATGATGCTGATTTCAACGCGGCGGTTGAGGCTACGTTGCCATTCAGTATCGTTCGGCTCGACTGGCTCGGTATCCGCCATGCCGCGTACTCTCAAGCGTTGATGAGAGAAACCACGCACCTTTTCCATCTCTTGAGCAACAGACACTGCTCGCTGTGATGACAAGTCCCAATTAGAGCGATAAAGCTCGGAATCAAGACGTTGATTATCGGTGTGCCCTGAGATTCGAACGATACCCGGAACATCTTTCACCAACTCAGCAACCTGTCTCACCAAAGGTCGGAACTTAGGCTGTAGGAAAGCAGAACCCGATGGGAATGCACCCTTCTCACGAATTCGAATCACAATCTGCTGGCCAAGGTTTTCAACTTCAATCGCGCCTTGGTCTATCTCTCGCTCCAACGCCTTCTTGATGCTTTCCATCAAGGTTTCCATCTCTTGCGATTGAGCTTCAGCTTGTTGTTGCTGTTGGTCTGACTCAGAGTTTTGATTGTCGTGAGTCGAAACCTCTGGCGACTTGCCTCCGGTCATCTTGCCTTGATCACGCATGGTACCGCCAGCACGCTCAGATTCACCTTCATGAAACTCAAGCGTTTGCTGCGTAATATCAATCGTCTGCTGCATGATCACATCAATCGGTGTCGGCTCTGGACGACCAGGTCGAAACTCTTGTGCAATGATGCTGGTGCCTTTAGGAATGTCTTTCACTTCCAAGCGGTTTTGTACACCAAACGCAAATTTCATCGAGCCAGCGATCTGTTTGAACTTCAGTACGTCCATCTCAGAGAATGAGAGCAGCAGTACGAAGAAACACATCAGCAGTGACATCAAGTCAGCAAATGTCCCCATCCATTGAGGCAATCCCGGAGGAGGACATTTACATGGATTTTCTTCATCCATCTTCAACTCCTCTTACGCAGGTTCACCATCAATCGTACGCTTACCTTCGTTTAGGTAGCTCTTCAGGTAACCATCGATTACTCGTGGGTTCTGACCATCTTGAATCGCGAGTACGCCATCCATAACCAAACGACGGTTGAGTGTCTCTTGGTCACGACGCAGCGCAAGCTTGTCGGCAATTGGGAAGAACACCATGTTCGAAAGAATCGCACCATATAGGGTGGTTAAAAGTGCCACCGCCATCGCAGGGCCGATCGCTTTTGGATCATCCATGTTAGAAAGCATGGCAACCAAGCCAACCAAGGTACCAATCATACCCATCGCGGGTGCTACATCACCAAATGCAGAGAACACCTTCGCGCCCTGCTCATGACGCTCTGTGGTTAATGCGATGTCTTTTTGCAGTGCAGCACGAACTACATCTCCATCATGGCCATCCACCAAAAGATCGATGCCCTTTTGCATGAAACTGTTGTTAATTTCCATCTCTTCCAGTGCTAAAAAACCACCTTTACGAGCCGCATCAGCCATCTCTACAACTTTCGCAATAAGATCTTCAGGCTCATCCGCTTTAAACATAAAAGCTTTGCCGGCAATCTTAGTCGCGCCAAAGAACTGTCCCATGGTGAACTTCATCAGAACAACAAACGTTGAACCACCAACCACGATCAAAATGGATGTCGTGTCATAGAACATCCCGAGGCTTCCACCTAGGATCATTGCCATGATTACAAAGGCAAATCCACCAATCAAACCTATTAGGGTTGCTAAATCCACTGAGCACTCCTCATGCTTTTTTGTAGCTCTACGTCGACGATAATCTTTTTATCGGCCAGACTATAAGATCTTTTAGTAAATTCTTGGCTTAAGTATCACACTTTTCGTTTTTGAGTCACTACTATTCGCAGACTTTACCCCTATACGTAGCGCATAAACTCGATAAAGCTAAGGTTATTCAATCAAAGTGAGTTCAAGCCCCTTAAAAACGAACTTTCTAGCAAAATTCCTTTGTTACATTTGACCATATCAGCGGCCTAGGGTAACGTTCGTTCATCTTTCCAAACGCAGATTTATTATGGCTACTAAGAAACCTGAAAATATGAGCTTTGAAGCGGCAATCGAAGAGCTTGATGGCTTGGTTGATCAACTAGAAAATGGTGATCTAGCTTTAGATGATGCGCTGAAAAAATTCGAACGAGGTATCTCCCTCGCTCGAGCCGGTCAAAGTAAACTAAACGATGCAGAACAACGCGTTAGCATCTTACTGCAAAACGATCAAAATGCAGAACTTAGCGACTTTAACCCACAACCTGAATAACAAATTGTATGAGATCCCCTATGATCGAGACGTTATTGTCTTATCAAGCACGTAATAACGAGCAACTGAACCTTTGGCTTGATCGCCTGCCACACCAAAATCAAAATCTTATCAACGCAATGCGTTATGGATTGCTTTTAGGCGGCAAACGTGCGCGTCCATTTCTTGTCTACATTACAGGGGAAATGCTCGGGTGCACGGCTGAAGAGCTCGATACTCCAGCTTCTGCAATCGAATGTATTCATGCCTATTCTCTGATTCACGACGACCTTCCGGCGATGGATGACGATGAACTGCGCCGTGGTCATCAGACTTGTCACATCAAATTTGATGAAGCGACCGCTATTTTAACTGGCGATGCACTACAAACTCTCGCGTTTACTATACTTGCGGAAGGCACGTTAAGTGCTGATGGGGAAAGCAATCGCGTTCGAATGATTCAACGCTTAGCTGAAGCCTCTGGTGCTCAAGGTATGTGTATTGGTCAGGCGCTTGATATTGAAGCCGAAAACCGCGCTGTTACGCTAGAAGAATTAGAAGAAGTTCACCGAAATAAAACGGGCGCTTTAATGAAGAGTGCCATTCGATTAGGTGCACTCGCTGCTGGTGAAAAAGCGTTAGAAGTAATGCCTCAATTAGATAGGTACGCCGATGCCATCGGGTTAGCCTTCCAAGTTCAAGATGATATTTTGGATATCACCAGCGACACGGAAACTTTGGGTAAGCCACAGGGTTCTGACCAAGAATTAAACAAAAGCACCTACCCTTCTTTGTTAGGTTTAGAGGGCGCTCAAGAAAAAGCGCAAACTCTGCTACAGGAAGCGCTTCAAGCTTTGGCTGCAATCCCATACAATACCCAGTCACTCGAAGAGTTCGCCCGATACGTCATCGAGCGCAAGAACTAAGACAATAAGCGCGCATTACCTATGACTCTTGATATATCAAAGTACCCAACTCTTGCTTTGGCTGATAAGCCAGAGGATTTGCGTCTACTTCCGAAAGAGACGCTAACACAGCTTTGTGATGAATTACGCACCTATCTTCTTAACTCAGTGAGCCAGTCAAGTGGCCACTTAGCGTCAGGCTTAGGTACAGTAGAGCTAACAGTGGCTCTGCACTATGTGTATAACACTCCTTTTGACCAATTGGTTTGGGATGTTGGCCACCAAGCATACCCGCACAAAATTCTTACTGGTCGTCGCGACCGCTTGTCGACTATTCGTCAAAAAGATGGATTGCACCCATTCCCATGGCGACAAGAGAGCGAATACGACACCCTTTCTGTTGGTCACTCTTCAACATCGATCAGCGCCGGACTTGGTATGGCGATCAGTGCGAAGAAAGAAGGTAAGAATCGTAAAGTCGTGAGTGTGATTGGTGATGGCGCGATTACCGCAGGTATGGCTTTCGAAGCCATGAACCATGCGGGTGATATTCACAATGACATGTTGGTTATCCTTAATGATAACGAGATGTCGATCTCTGAAAATGTAGGAGCTCTAAACAACCACCTAGCTCAAGTTCTTTCTGGCAGTCTTTACACGTCAATTCGTGAGGGTGGCAAGAAAGTGCTATCAGGCGTTCCGCCGATAAAAGAGTTGGTCCGTCGTACAGAAGAACATCTAAAAGGTATGGTTGTCCCTGGCACTATGTTTGAAGAGTTAGGTTTCAACTACATTGGTCCAATTGATGGTCACGATGTCAATGAGTTGATTAAAACGCTCAAGAACATGCGAGATCTTAAAGGTCCTCAGTTCTTACATATCATGACGAAGAAAGGCAAAGGCTACGAGCCAGCTGAGAAAGATCCAATTGGTTATCACGGCGTACCTAAATTCGACCCTGCACATTCAAGTCTGCCGAAGAGCACCAGCTCTAAACCAACTTTCTCTAAGATTTTTGGCGATTTCTTGTGTGATATGGCGGCGCAAGATCCTAAGCTAATGGCGATCACGCCTGCAATGCGTGAAGGTTCTGGCATGGTGCGTTTCTCGAAAGAGTACCCAGAACAATACTTCGACGTAGCAATTGCTGAGCAGCATGCTGTGACCCTAGCAACGGGTATGGCGATTGCGGGTGATAAGCCGATTGTCGCTATCTACTCGACGTTCCTACAACGTGGCTACGATCAACTGATCCACGATGTGGCTATCATGGACTTACCGGTCATGTTCGCTATTGACCGTGCAGGTCTTGTCGGTGCTGATGGTCAAACACACCAAGGTGCGTTCGACTTAAGCTTTATGCGTTGTATTCCAAACATGGTGATCATGGCGCCAAGCGACGAAAACGAATGTCGCCAAATGCTTTACACTGGCCACCAGCATACAGGTCCAAGTGCCGTTCGTTACCCTCGCGGTAATGGTATGGGTACTGAGATACAAAATAAATTTACCGCGCTTGAGATTGGTAAAGGTCGTATCGTTCGCGAAAGCGAAAAAACAAAAGATGGCTCGAAAGTCGCTATCTTAAGCTTTGGTACTTTCCTTGAGAGTGCACTTCAAGCCGCTAACGTCATCGATGCGACAGTTGCAGATATGCGCTTTGTGAAACCACTCGATGAAGCTCTGATCAAACAACTTGCTGCTGACCACGATGTACTGGTAACTATCGAAGAGAATGCGATTGCAGGTGGTGCGGGCGCAGGTGTGATTGAGTTCTTGATGCAAGAGAAACTGCTGATGCCAGTATTGAACCTTGGCCTACCAGACAAGTTCATTGCTCAAGGTACGCAAGGCGAACTGCATGAAGAGCTTGGTTTGGACGCGAAAGGCATTGAGAAGTCTATCACTGACTATCTTGCCAAGTAGCTTTAATACGTAAGCTCGTAAGCTCCGCAAACAAAAAAGGTTGGCCCTAGGGTCAACCTTTTTAGTATCTGCTAATTAGTTTGGTGTATCGCCAACTAAACCTTAGCCCTTCAGTTAACTCACACTAACCAACCAGCGAAATGTGCCACGGCATACAACGAAATAGCCGCCATAATACCCGCTACAATATCGTCAATCATGATACCTAAACCGCCGTGAATTCGTGCATCTAACCAACCAATCGGCCATGGTTTCACCATGTCAAAGAAGCGGAAAAGCACAAAACCAGTCAGCAGCCACTTCCAGTCATCAGCAGGGATATTCAACATAGGCACTAAGCTCATGGTGATCCAAAAGCCCGCGAACTCATCCCAAACGATAGAACCGTGGTCATGCACGCCCATATCGTCAGACGTTACTTGGCAGATCTTAATACCAATAATGCAGCTTACCACCACCACGGCAACGTAAGCAGGAAACGGTAACTGAACCAACAATAGGTACAACGGAATTGACGCAAGCGTGCCCATTGTGCCGGGAATAATAGGCGATAAGCCACTGCCAAAACCCGTTGCTAAGAAATGCCAAGGGTTTTTAAGAGAAATAAGAGAAAGTGGGTTTGTCATCAATTAACCTTAAAGTGATCGTAACCAGTTAAGTTCCAGCTTAGTGGTTCACCATTATTGTGTAATTCAAAATATTCTACAGGTCTTATCTGGCCAATGCAGGTGACTTTTGTACCTGTGTGTGACAAAGCACTTTCCAACGACCCTTTATTCTCTTCTGGTACAGTAAAGCACAGCTCGTACTCTTCACCACTCGTTAGCGCATACTGCCGAGCTGAAATGATATCAGGAGCGAACTGACGTAATTCTGCAGAGATAGGCAGCGTGCTTACATCAATACTCGCGCCAACTTGAGAACGCTTAAGGATATGTTTTAAATCAGCAATAACACCATCAGAGATATCAATCGCAGATGAAGCAAGGTTCACTAGCGCCTGACCCGCTAACACTCGTGGAGTGCTCACATAATGTCTCTCTTCTAGCTCAGCAGCATAGGGCTTCGCTTTGTTCTGCTCTGGGTTAAGTAGCACCTCTAGGCCAGCTTTACTGTCACCTAGGTTACCTGTTACGTAAATCCAGTCACCCACTTTCGCGCCATCTCTGCGCAGCGCTCGTCCTTCAGGAACAAAGCCCTGTACCGTCAGTGTCAGGCTTAGTGGACCTTTGGTTGTGTCGCCACCAATTAACTGAATACCAAAGTAGTCTGCGAGTTTAAAAAAGGAGTCACAGAAGGGAGCAAGCCATGCTTCATCGATTTCAGGCATGGTTAAAGCAAAAGACACCCAAGCAGGCGTCGCGCCCATTGCAGCAAGGTCACTGATATTGGAAGCCAACGCTTTGTGTGCCACCCAAGCCGGATTCGCCTCAGCTAAGAAATGGGTACCAGCCACTAAGGTGTCCGTGCTGATCGCTATCTCAACATTGCCCGGCGCTTTGACCAAAGCACAATCATCGCCAGCAGCTAGAAGAACGTCTTTACGTTGTGGTTGTCGATTTACAAAATATTTTTCAATCAGGTTAAATTCGCCAGACATCACATGCCCTATCTTTAGTCTCATAAAAATCGCCGTAATCATGGATATTACAGAAATTTAGTTACAAAAAAGGCCAGCATAAAAGCTGACCTTTAGATTCAATATACGAACGTCTTATTTCTTACGAACGTGCGGTGCAGCTTTATCAAGCACACCGTTAACAAACTTATGGCTGTCTTCTGCTGCAAATACTTTTGCAAGCTCGATAGCTTCGTTGATAACCACTTTGTATGGTACATCTTCGCGACGAGTCATCTCGTACATAGCTAAACGTAGAAGCGCTAGTTCCATCAGATCCAGATCTTGCATAGGGCGAGATACGAATGGACGAAGCTTGCTATCAAGTTCCATGTGGCTAAGAGCAACACCAGTTAGTAGGTCGCGGAAGTATGCAACGTCTGTTTCTGGCATAGCAAGAGCAGGCTCTGCAGCATGATGCTCTTCTTCATCATACTTACCACCAGATAAGAACTGTTCTTCAACGGTAGCAATATTTTCTTTAGTAATTTGCCAAGAATAAATTGCTTGTAGAGCAAATTGACGTGCGTTACGACGTGCGGCTGGTTTCACACTGGCCCCCATTAGGAATCGATTTCAGAAAGAACGTTGATCATCTCAAGTGCGCTAAGTGCTGCTTCTGCACCCTTATTACCAGCCTTGGTTCCTGCGCGTTCAATAGCTTGATCGATCGTATCAACAGTAAGAACACCAAACGCTACTGGAAGAGAATATTCCAGAGACACTTGTGCCAAACCTTTATTACATTCACTACAAACATAGTCAAAGTGAGGTGTACCGCCACGAATTACTGTACCAAGAGATACAATCGCATCGAACTTACCTGTTTTTGCAACGCGCTGCGCTACAAGTGGAAGTTCTACTGCACCAGGGCAACGAACAACAGTGATGTTGTCTTCGCTTACTTGTCCATGACGCTTTAAAGTATCGATTGCACCAGAAAGTAAACTTTCGTTAATAAAACTGTTGAAACGAGCAATAACGATAGCAATTTTTGCATTTGGCGCTGGGAAGCCACCCTCGATCACTTTCATAAGCCTTCCTTTAACTATTTTCATCAAGTGAGAATCGCCGGATTCTAGCACAAAACTGTGAGCAATATCTAATGGTAATTTAGAAGAACAGACACCGGCAATGTAAAGATGATAATGCAGCGCTGATCCCAAGCATATAGGAACAGCGAGTAACCAAGTTTGTGTGTTGAACACGTTTTGAGTCGGACTTGGCTACTTTGCTCTTTTGGCAAGATTTATCACCAAAAGAGCCACTGAAATCATCGGTAAATTATGTTGCTACAAACGGAGAAACGTCTGCTTGCTAACGCATGGTTTATTCGCAAACGTACTCAACAACGTTAAGGCCAAAACCACCCAATGCGTGGTAACGCTTAGTGCTTGAAGAAAGCAGACGCATATCGTGCACACCTAGATCTTGAAGAATCTGAGAACCGACACCAACACGACGCGAGGTACCCTGCTTCTTCGCCATAGTTGGCTGCTCGTTCTTGTCTTGCGCTTCGAATGTCTTCACTTTGTGAATCAAAGAATCAGACGACTCTTCGTTGCCAAGAATAACCAACACACCGCCTTCGTCGCCAATACGCTTCATCGCTTTATCTAGCGACCAGCTGCGTTCAGTACCACGGTCTGAATGAAGCAGATCGGTGAACGTGTCATGCAGGTGAACACGTACCAAAGGAGCACCTTCAGATAGGTCGCCTTTTTGCATCGCGTAGTGGATCTGGTTATCAATTGTATCGCGGTAAGTCACCAGCTCGAAATCACCAAACTCTGTTGGTAAATGGCATTGTGCTACACGCTCAATCGTTGTTTCTGTGTTGTTGCGGTATTCAATCAAGTCAGCAATCGTGCCTAGCTTGATGTCGTGTTTTTCAGCAAACACTTCAAGGTCAGGGCGACGAGCCATAGTACCGTCGTCGTTAAGGATCTCAACGATAACCGATGCTGGCTCGCAGCCTGCAAGACGTGCTAAATCACAACCTGCTTCTGTGTGTCCTGCGCGAGTCAGAACACCGCCATCTTGCGCTGTCAGTGGGAAAATATGACCAGGTTGAACAAGATCAGCCGCTTTCGCATCTTTCGCCACTGCCGCTTGAACCGTCACTGCACGGTCTGATGCAGAGATACCCGTTGTTACGCCCTCTGCCGCTTCAATCGAAACAGTAAAGTTAGTGGTGTACTGTGCGTTGTTATCTTGAACCATAGGCGCTAGACCCATGCGGTTTGAACGCTCTTTGGTTAGCGTCAGACAAATTAAACCACGGCCGTACATCGCCATGAAGTTAATCGCTTCTGGCGTCACATGTTCTGCTGCCATGATCAGATCGCCTTCATTTTCGCGATCTTCATCATCCATCAGGATAACCATTTTTCCTAGGCGAATGTCTTCAATAATTTCTTGAGGAGTACTAATTGGCATTGTTCTATATCCTTTGAAATGGTTCTGCTTCCTAGAACCGACACTATTTAAACCTGATGATATTGCTTCGCTTTACAAAGTCTCGCTTAACGCACTTTGTATCAACGGTTAGGCAAAACCATTCTGCTGTAAGAATTCCATCGTTAATCGAGATTCAGGCTCAGATTCTTGTTGCTGACCTTGCAGTAAACGCTCCATGTAACGTGCTAATACATCAACTTCTAGATTCACTTTACGACCGACATTGAATTGGTCGATGGTGGTTTCTGAAGAAGTATGAGGAACGATAGTCAGCTTGAATGCGTTCTTACGTAAATCGTTCACAGTCAGGCTAATGCCATCAACTGTTACTGAGCCTTTTTGAGCAACGTATTTTGAGATTTCTGCTGGCATTTCTACCCAGAATTCAATCGCACGGCCAACTTGGTTACGTTCAACAATCTCACCCACGCCATCAACGTGACCAGACACTATATGTCCACCGAAACGCGTGGTTGGTAACATTGCTTTCTCAAGGTTAACTTTATCGCCCGCTTGGTAATCGACAAAACCCGTTTTTTTCAGGGTCTCAAGCGAAAGATCTGCACTGTAGCTGTGGTCGTTATATTCAACAACTGTCAAACACACACCATTGGTAGCGATACTGTCGCCTAACTTAACGTCAGCCATATCAAGCTTACCAACATTAACCGTTACGGTGATGTCTTCTCCGCGGGGAGTGATTGCACTCAATGTACCTACGGCTTCTACAATTCCTGTAAACATTTTAAAACTCTTTTTGTTGTCAACGACACGTATGCAGTTGGAGTAACTATTTCCACTGTGGTTTCGTTACTATCTGTTTCGAAATACGGGTTTCGCAACGATGCGAATATCCACACCAACCTGTCGAACATCTTTAATTTCTAGGTCAATAACGTCAGACATTGAAGTGAGCCCTAATGCACCCATCAAACCTCGTCCGTCACTGCCCATAAGTTTAGGTGCTAAATAAAGGATTAGCTCATCCACCAGCTGCTCTTCAATCAAGCTTTTTGCCAATGTTGCGCCCGCTTCGACCCAAATATGGTCGATATGATTGGCAGGTAATTGACGCATCAGATCGTGCAAATCGAGCTGACCTGCATCTGTGGTTGCGACTTCAATATCAGCAGATGCTTCGGCAACTCTCAACACCGATGTTGGAGTCTGGAATAACTTGAGTTCAGGACGCAGTTGGTTTTGACGATCAAGAATCACGCGAATCGGCTGACGCAGCTCGTCTTCAGCGTAATGACCTTTGATACTGCTTGGCAACTCTGCCCAACGAACATTCAACGACGCGTTGTCTTCAATCACCGTCTGGCTAGTTGACAACACAGCGCCTGATTTTGCTCGGTAGTTCTGAACATCACGACGTGCTTCTGGCGATGTGATCCACTGGCTTTGGCCATTTTCCAATGCCGTTTGCCCATCAAGGCTAGCGGCCATCTTTAACTGAACGAATGGCATGCCAGTTTGCATACGCTTGATAAATGCAGGGTTCAAGTCGAGAGCGTCTTGCTCTAGCAAACCGATTTCAACCTCAATACCCGCATCGCGTAGCATTTTGATACCACGACCTGCGACTTTTGGGTTTGGGTCCTGCATGGCACAAATCACTTTGGCTACTTGAGCCTTAATCAAACCTTCAGCACAAGGCGGCGTTCGACCGTAATGCGAACAAGGCTCTAGCGTGACATAAGCCGTCGCACCTTTTGCTTTGTCGCCTGCCATTCGCATGGCATGTACTTCAGCATGAGGTTCGCCCGCTTTGGCATGAAAACCTTCACCAACGATCTGACCGTCGGTTTGTACAATGACACAACCCACATTAGGGTTTGGCGCAGTAGTGTAAATGCCGCGTTTTGCTAACTGAATAGCACGCGACATCATTTGAAAATCTAGGGGAGTAAAGTTTGACATGATTGAGGAGTTAATCCTCTAATTTAGCGATTTCTTCGCCAAACTCTCGGATGTCTTCAAAGCTGCGGTAAACAGAGGCAAAACGAATGTACGCCACTTTATCCAATTCTTTCAATTGGCCCATCACAAGATTACCAATCATCTCGCTTGGTACTTCACGCTCACCAGTTGCACGGAGTTGTGACTTAATCGTACTGATCGCAAGTTCAATCGCGTCAGCACTCACTGGGCGTTTTTCTAGGGCGCGCTGTACACCACCCACCATTTTATCTTCATTAAATGGTTCGCGGTTTCCATTCGACTTTATGACTTTAGGCATCACAAGTTCTGCCGATTCGAACGTAGTAAAACGTTCACTACATGCAAGGCATTGACGGCGACGACGAACCTGATGGCCATCGGCTACCAGTCTTGAATCGATTACTTTAGTGTCGTTCTCTGAACAAAAAGGACAATGCATATCACCTCCAAATAATTGAATATCAGTGTAACGGAATTGCCAAACGTTAGGAAAGAAAAAGGGCCAATTAAGGCCCTTTTGTGTGGTGATTCATTGATTATTGCTACTCGACCGCCATTTCAAAAATGAGCTGAGGAGTAAAATTAACGACCAGCGTTAACCGCGGACTAAATAGTTCGCTTTACCTACCCATTTGTAGCTTGTCAGCTCTTCTAAGCCCATTGGGCCGCGAGCATGCAATTTCTGAGTAGACACGGCAACTTCAGCACCTAAACCAAACTGTGCTCCATCAGTGAAACGTGTTGATGCATTCACATAAACCGCTGCAGAACCAACAGAGTTAATGAAACGCTCTGAGCTCTCTAAGCTATTGGTCATGATCGCATCTGAATGACTCGCGTTGTGTACACGCATGTGGTCAATCGCTTCTGCCACATCCGCTACCACTTTCACGCCTAGCGTGTAGCTTAGCCATTCAGTGTCAAAGTCGCCTTCAACCGCATCACGTTGGTCTTCAAAACCCGCTAGCAGCGATTTTGCACTGGTATCAGCAACTAAGGTTACCTTGCCGGCTAAACGCTGTTTCAGCTTAATTAGGAAAGCTTCAGCAACCGCTTCATGCACTAGCAATGTATCTAATGAGTTACACGCTGATGGGCGCTGAACTTTAGAGTTTTCGACCACATCGACAGATTTATCAAGATCAGCGCTTTCATCAACGAAGATATGGCTGATACCAAAGCCGCCGATGATAACTGGAATGGTGCTGTTCTCTTTACACATCTTGTGTAAGCCAGCTCCGCCACGAGGAATGATCATATCCACGTAGTCATCCAGTTTAAGCAGTTGAGAAACGAGTTCACGATCAGGCTTCTCGATGTACTGAACAGAAGCCGCAGGAAGTTCCGCTTTCTCTAATGCAGACTGGATAACCTTAACCAGTTCCATGTTCGAGAAAAACGTCTCTTTACCACCACGTAGAATGCTTGCGTTACCTGTCTTCAGACACAGAGCTGCAATATCGATGGTTACGTTCGGACGCGCTTCATAGATAACACCCACCACACCAAGTGGCACGCGGCGGCGAGACAGTGACATACCGTTTTCTAGTACTTTGCTGTCAATTTCGCTGCCAACTGGGTCATTCAGGCTAATCACGTTACGAACATCGTTAGCGATACCGGTTAAGCGCTCTTCGTTAAGAAGTAGACGATCGAGCAGTGCGTCAGTTAAACCCGCTTCACGACCCAGTTCGATGTCTTTCGCGTTCGCTTCTAAAATCGTTGTTGCGTTTGCTTCTAGCTCATCAGCGATAATCGCCAATGCTTTATTCTTTTGCGCCGTAGATGCGGTCGCTAGGTGGAAAGCAGCGTCTTTTGCTGCGATACCCATGTTAGTTAAATCCACGTTTAACTCTCCCTAAATTCTGTCTGTCTTTGGATGCAAAAAGGTGATTCACCTTATCATCACGAGCTACTCTTGGATTACAACTAGGTCGTCACGGTGAATGACTTCTGACCCATAATCGTATCCAAGGATGTCGCCAATATCTTTACTGTGCTTGCCTGCAATTTTTGCTAGGTCTTGGCTTGAATAACTGGCGATACCACGCGCAATTACTTTGCCTTTGCTGTCTGTGACTTGGGTAACTTCACCACGAGAGAATTCGCCTTTAACTCGAACAACCCCTTTCGCCAACAAGCTGCTGCCTTTGGTGTTGACTGCGTTTACTGCGCCGTCGTCAACCACGATGTCACCTGCTGAAGCAGGGCCCGCTAAAATCCAGCGTTTACGGTTTTCAAGCGCTTCCGCTAAAGGCAAGAAACGTGTGCCTTGTGGGTTATCACTCAGTGAATCAAACACCACATTTTCAGCACTGCCCGCAGCAATAATCACTTCGATGCCTGCGCGACGAGCAATGTCAGCCGCCTGCAGTTTTGTCGCCATGCCGCCAGTACCCAACGTAGTACCGCTGCCACCTGCGATCTTACGCAGCGTGTCATCAATGGTTTTCACTTCTTTGATGAGCTCAGCATTTGGATCTTTACGAGGGTCAGCCGTAAACAGGCCTTTTTGGTCTGTTAGTAGCAAAAGCTTATCAGCACCGCACAAAATACCCACTAAGGCCGACAAGTTATCATTGTCGCCCACTTTAATTTCGTTGGTTGCTACTGCGTCGTTTTCGTTTACTACCGGAATAATATCGTGCTCAACCAGTGCGTTGATCGTGTCACGTGCATTAAGAAAACGCTCGCGATCATCGAGATCAGCACGAGTCAGTAGCATCTGGCCAATCTTAAGGCCATAGATAGCAAACAAAGACTCCCAAACTTGAATCAACTGACTTTGCCCAACTGCCGCAAGCAACTGTTTGCTCGCCATTGAGTTGGGAAGTGCGGGGTAACCAAGGTGCTCACGTCCTGCTGCAATTGCACCAGACGAAACCATAACCACAGAGTGGCCTTGTTTTTTTAATTCAGCACATTGACGAACCAGCTCAACCATATGAGCGCGGTCTAATGCCAATGTTCCACCAGTTAAGACACTGGTACCCAGTTTAACAACGACAGTTTTACGCTGTGTTGTTGTCCCGCTTTGATGATTTGTTGTCATGAAGTCTTTTATGGATAAAACAAATAAGAGGTGATGTTTTAGCAATCAAAAGGGGAATTCACAAGCAGAAAAGGTGCGAAATCGCACCTTTTTGTTTTATATAGAAGAGTAACCTTTAAAATTAGACGAATTCGACAGACTCTTCGTCTAATTGGATACTGATTTCAAACTTACTTTGAAGTTCATCAACCAGTTTCTTGTGGAAGGCTTCTTGAGTTCGAGAGACCTCAGCGACCGCCTTTTTAGGTAACGGCAAAGAATCCCAGTTACCATCGATGTTGTACTTGCCGATATTGTACTTCGCCGAATATCCCTCTTCCGACTTATCCAATTCCAGCCACCAGCCCCAGAACTCGCGTTCTTCTGGTGATTTTTTATCGTTCACACATACAGACAAGCAATCAAAGATATAGTGGCCTTCTTCTGATTGCGGTTCCCTTAAGTAAGGCCCGATCGCCTTTAAAACATTCAACAAGCGGTAATGCGTAGGTTGTTGTGTCACTTCTGACATATTGAATCTCCATTTTCAATGTTAAGAATGACGTTACTCAGACTGTTATACGTAGAAACTACGCATTTGGATTTTATAAATGACCTCTGAGTATCAGGTACTTAGTTTGTACATTTTTCATGCTTAACTAATTTAGGAGAAATGTCATCTAAATAATTCATCCTCAAGCCACTTTATCGCCAATTCGAGGGATTGCTCATAACCTTGTGTAATTGACTTAGCTTTGATTTTCTTCGCTTTTCCGTAATCACTGTAAATAGCAACCAGTTGATTATCCATTGGCGGTGAAACCGGGTCGCCTTCCAGAGCCAATGCCAAGATAGGAACACTGGTTTTACTGTTTGACAGCAAACCTTGTACCTTGAGTGACCACGCCATCAACTGCCCAGAAAGGCTATTGATATCGACCGCCCCTTTACCAAGGCGCGAAGCCAACACATCTAGATGCATTTTAGGCATCTGCTTAAGTTTGTCTGCATGAACAAAGATATCGTGAATTGGCGCGCCTAAAGAAATACACGCTTTAATCTTATGTTGCTCGAGGAAAGATAATCTCACCATCGCATTGCCACCGAAGCGGAAACCAAACAAGCCGACTTTGTGGTGATCGACCCATGGGATGTTAGGCAATTCATTCAGCACTGCTTGGTGAAGACAAGATGAGTCTTCTGTTAACGGCCAATGTGCACTGTGCCCTATTGATGGCATGTCTACCGTTAACATAGCAATGTTCTTAGGTGCTAAATAATCCCTAAACAGGCGCCACATATCGGTTTGCAAGCTATCTAGACCCGCGCTGACAATCACAACAGGCTGAGGTTTATCTGTTTTGGTGAGATGCAAGTTCGCCTTAATTTTCTTATTCTGATACGGCACTTCAAGTTGCTTAACGATCAGCTTGGTATGCTTGATGGCTTCAGAATAAGCCGCGTTCGCCAGCACTTGAGCCTGAGCTGCCAAATTGTCGTTCTTGAGATGTGGGTAACCCGCTATGCTAAAACATAACGATGCTGAAAACAGCTCTTCAGCCATCTCTTCACCGTTCTTTTCATTAGAGCGATTTTGATGCTGCATACCAAGCTTAGTCCACTCGTATGCCCAGTTACCGCTGCGATAACCCATGACGGTATCTAACCACTCGTCCGTCGTGCGAGAATTATCTGACGACGCGATGCGAGCCAATACCGCTTCCTGCTCTATTGGATTAACGCCTTGCCATACCCACTGAAGACGTCTTAGGTTTCGATACCATGATGAGTTTTGCTGTTCACGTTTCTCATCCAATAGCGCTTCAGAGCTTGGCATGTATTGTGTCAACATTGAGGTCTCTTTCGCTTGCTTGTGCTTTACAAACAAAGTTTCCGAAAGGTTCGAGCTCGTTTCTTCTGGTTCAGACATTGGGATACTTAATAAGAAATGGTTGTCACTAATAATATAAAAAAAAATGACCCTATAAAGGGTCATTTCTCAAAAAACTAAGTTTACGCTTATTTTGACTTGCGATTTACTGGCTCTACGTAGCTTAGGCTAGTATCCCAAGGTTGCTCAATCCATGTGTCTTGAGCGATATCAACAATGTACTCGTCTAGCAAATCAGCGCCAGATGGTTTTGCACATACAGCGATCAGTTTCGCTTTAGGGTACATTTCGCGAAGCTTACGTGCAGTGTCACCACTATCAACCAAGTCTTCAACGATTAGGAAGCCTTCGCCGTCACCTTCAGGCGCTTTAACTACTGTCATATCACGTTGGTGATCGTGGTCGTAGCTAGAAATACAAATCGTATCTACGTGACGAATACCTAGCTCACGAGCCAAGATTGCACCAGGAACCAAACCACCACGGCTTACTGCCCAGATGCCTTTCCACTGCTCTGCTGGCATTTGCTTTTCAGCAAGTTGACGGCAGTAAGTCTGCATGTTGTCCCAAGTGATAACGAATTTGTTGCTCATAGTATAAAACCTAATAATTTTGTCATGTTATTAGAGGCTATTTCAAACATAGCCTCTTCAGCGATTAAGCAGAAATCTAGACGATTAAGCGAAAATGTATTTAAGAATAAAGATAGCCGACATTACCCACACAGCAGGTGAAACGTCGCGACCTTTACCACTTAGCAGCTTAATTGCAGCGTAAGCGATGAAACCTAGTGAGATACCCTCAGCGATAGAGTACGTCAGCGGCATAAGCAGACATGTTACCACGACTGGTGCTGCTTCCGTAAGATCACGCCAATCAATGCCAACTAGGCCAGACATCATCAGAATTGCTACATAGAAAAGTGCACCTGATGTTGCGTAAGCCGGAATCATACCTGCAAGTGGCGAGAAGAAAAGAGCCAGTAGGAATAAGATACCAACAACAACAGCCGTTAGACCGGTACGGCCGCCTTCAGCAACACCCGCAACACTCTCAACATAAGAAGTAGTATTTGATGTACCTAGCAGTGCACCAATAGATGTTGCTGTAGAGTCAGCAAGCAGTGCTTTGTTCAAGCGAGGTAGTTTGCCGTCTTCTTTGATTAGGTTTGCTTTCGTTGCAACACCAACCAGAGTACCCGCTGTATCGAACAAATCGACGAACAAGAATGCGAATACCACTGAAATCATACCGATTTCAAATACAGCAGAGAAATCAAGCTGCATGAATGTAGGAGCAAGGCTTGGTGGTGTAGACATGATGCCGCCGTATTGAACGTCACCAATAACAATGCCAAGAGCTGTGATAGCTAGAATCGCAATCATTACTGCCCCTTTCACGCCACGGTGAACAAGAGCAATCGTTAGGAAGAAACCAAGTGAGCCTAGGATAGGAGCAATCGCGGTAATGTCGCCCAGTGAAACTTTAGTTGCTGGGTTAGAAACAACGATGCCTGCATTGCTAAGCGCAATAAACGCTAGGAAAAGACCGATACCTGCAGAGATACCAACACGCAGAGACATAGGGATCGAGTTGATAATCCATTCACGGATCTTAAAGATGCTTAAGAAGATGAAGATTACGCCTGATACGAAAACCGCTGCCAGAGCAACTTGCCACGTATAACCCATACCCATTACAACAGCGTAGGTAAAGAATGCGTTCAAACCCATGCCTGGAGCTTGAGCAATTGGGTAGTTAGCAACAAAGCCCATGATGAAACAGCCAATAGCAGCCGCTAAACAGGTTGCTACAAATACAGCGCCATGGTCCATACCAGCATCAGCTAGAATCATTGGGTTTACAAAAATGATGTAAGCCATTGTTAGGAAGGTTGTTAGACCTGCGATGATTTCAGTGCGCACATTGGTGCCATTTTCACTGAGTTTGAATAGCTTTTCGAACATTATCGAATCCTATAAGGGTAAAAAGTAAACGGTTGCGTAATCGATTGGCTGTGGATTATAAAGTTATCAAATAACAAATTCCAGATAGAATTAAGGCTCTAATCGATATTTATCAGAATGCCGTATGAAACAAAGCGATTAAAAATGAAGATATCATCGATAAATAACCATTAAAAACAAACAATTAACAACAATAGACTCACTAAAACTAGTTGGTTGTTTTTTCTACCATCGGTTATTTTCATTGATAATCTAGCCAGTGAATTCTGAATTCAAACTCACAATAGTTATGTATTTTTCAACAGGATCAGTAATAAGGCGCAAATTGATATTTCGGCGTTTAAAAAACAACCACGCAGAACAGCAAGGAAAGTGACAAGCGAAAGCGGTTTGGAAAAGTAGCAGGCAAAAAAAACGCCACTCAAAACTGAGTGGCGGTAGAATCTGTCAACCAAAAGGGCTGTAAAAGAATTCCAATATATAGGGGTGAACAAAACTGTTCGAGTTACATGCTTACGGTATTAGTAACCAAAGCTTGTAGGGTATGCAAAGTTGCTAGTGTAAACAGAGCTGTTAATCCAGAACATTGCAGATGGTAAACCTTTCATAACTATCACCTTAATAAATCAATAAAAAACGAATTTGATTTCTCGGTTCCTTGGAGGCGATAAAACGGACTCATCCTTTGAGCATTTACTCTTCATCTCAGAAGATGGTTATTAATATACCCTAAAGAAAAAAGATTACAAGTATTTTTTGCTATACGTCACATTTTTGGCCATTTACGGTTATTTTGCAAACTTATTTTGTAATAAAATTACAAAATAGAATTAAACAAACGTTTGCCTGCTCCATTTATAAGCATCAAGGCGCTTAGCTGTGATCAGATGGACAAGATCGCTTTCAAAATTTGAGCTATTTGAGGTTTAGAACCGCTACTCGTCAAAACGCTCAAGTGGTATGCTGTTGCCATCAAAACAGACCCATATTTTAGATTTTTGTTCTAGGTTTTTCCCCATACAAAACCTAAATATATGGTTATTAAATAAAAAAGGAGTCATCCGTGTCTGAATTCCATTCTGAGATCAGTAAATTATCCCCTGCCCCTATCTGGCAGTTCTTCGATAAGATTTGCTCAATCCCACACCCTTCTAAGCATGAAGAAGAGCTTGCTCAATACATTATTGCTTGGGCAACAGAGCAAGGCCTAAATGTACGTCGTGACCCAACGGGTAACGTATTCATCAAAAAGCCAGCAACGGCGGGTATGGAAAACAAAAAAGGTGTAGTGCTACAAGCTCACATCGATATGGTTCCACAAAAGAACGAAGACACAGTTCATGACTTTGCTAAAGATCCAATTCAACCATACATTGATGGTGAGTGGGTTACAGCTAAAGGCACAACGCTTGGCGCTGATAACGGCATGGGCATGGCTTCTTGCCTAGCGGTTCTTGCTTCAAACGAAATCCAGCACGGCCCTATCGAAGTTCTACTAACAGTAGATGAAGAAGCAGGCATGACTGGTGCTTTCGGTCTTGAAGCGGGTTGGTTAGAAGGCGATATCCTTCTTAACACCGATTCAGAGCAAGAAGGCGAAGTGTACATGGGTTGTGCTGGCGGTATCGACGGCGCAATGACATTTGAAATTGCTCGTAATGCGATTCCAGCTGACTTCGTAACACGTAAGCTAACGCTAAAAGGCCTAAAAGGCGGTCACTCTGGTTGTGACATCCACACAGGTCGTGCAAACGCAAACAAACTGCTTGCTCGCTTCCTAGCGGGTCACGCAAAAGAGCTAGACCTTCGCATCGTCGAATTCAAAGGTGGTAGCCTTCGTAACGCGATCCCTCGTGAAGGTTTCGTAACGGTTGCTGTTCCTGCGGCAAACCAAGAAAAACTGGCTTCACTATACAACTACTACACTGAGCTGCTTTCAACAGAGCTAGGTAAAGTAGAAGACAGCATCGTGACTTTCAATGAAGAAGCTTCTGTAGAAATGGGCGCACTTGCGTCAGCAGACCAAGCTCGCTTTATCGCTGCACTTAACGCATGTCCAAACGGCGTGATTCGTATGAGTGACGAGATTGAAGGTGTTGTGGAAACGTCTCTAAACGTAGGTGTTATCACAACAGAAGAGAACTCAATCACAGTACTTTGCCTGATCCGCTCTCTTATCGATTCAGGTCGTAGCCAAGTAGAAAGCATGCTTCACTCTGTTGCTGAACTAGCAGGCGCTAACATCGCGTTCTCTGGTGCTTACCCAGGTTGGAAACCAGACGCAGATTCAGAAATCATGCATATCTTCCGTGACATGTACGAAGGTATCTACGGTCACAAGCCAAACATCATGGTTATCCATGCTGGTCTTGAGTGTGGTCTATTCAAAGAACCTTACCCGAACATGGATATGGTTTCTTTCGGCCCAACCATCAAGTTTCCGCACTCTCCTGATGAGAAAGTGAAGATCGACACCGTTGAGCTATTCTGGAACCAAATGGTTGCATTGCTTGAAGCGATCCCAGAAAAAGCTTAATTCGATAAGCTATGTTTGTTCAGTAAATGGTGTTTTACAGTAAACACCGTTTATCTGAGACAAAATAAAACAGGTACTCAATGAGTACCTGTTTTTGTATCTAATCTTTGTAGCTACTACTTGTGACTAAATAAACAATTAAGCGCGTGAAGCCGCGTAGCTTTCTAGCTCATCAATTGAAGTTTGTGCCACAACTTCGCCATCGATGAAGTACGTCACCATCTCGCCATCACGAACACCGATTAACGTCGCACGCTCACCAGACTGGTAAGTAATGTCCATTTGGATCGTGTTTTCATCAATCTGCTGCATTTGACCTTTTTCGATCACATCTGCACTCGTGATAGGACCCACTGGCGCTTCCGTTAGAGACGGATCAAGTTGGTGGTTGATGTCTAGGTAAGTATCAGTCTTAGTATCAAAGATGTGCGGAGCACCTGTTAGTGGGTTGCTACCAGTCCAGAACTCTAGTGAGTTGAATACTAGGTAATCGGCAGCAACTGTTAGACCGTATGCAGGTGCAAATAGCATGTTCAAACCACCACGAGCGTAACGGTTATCAACAGCCTTGATGTTGAACTTCATTAGGTAACCCGTTACTGCGTTGCTACCAACACAGCCAGATAAAGCAACAGATACCACCGCTAGTGCTACAACTTTTGAAATTGTTTTTTTCATTTTGATCTCAATATTTGAATTTGGCCGCCAAAAAATGGCGGTGGATAATACCAACGAACTGAATGACAAATATCAGCTCTAAGTTAATGTATTGTCAGAAAATTCAAAATTTTAAACACCCTTCAATTAGCCAGATAAAAAACTGAAACCAATTCAGAAGCCCCTTCATAAAAAACTTTTGTCGTCACCGTAAAGCGATTGATTCGTACTAAAAATCAACGATTGCTACATTCCGTGTTAACGAATTATCACCATGTTGAGAACAACCTAAATGGCAAGACTAAAACCTAATCAACCATTCGAATTACTTGGTTATACTGTTCAGCCAGGACAGCGAATGGAGATTGAACTGCAAGCGGCTCAGCTTTACACGCATTCTCCACTTTCGATCCCGATTGAAATTATTCACGGTCGCCAAGCAGGCCCAACACTGATGGTAAATGCGGCTATCCACGGCGATGAGCTAAACGGTGTTGAGATTGCACGACAACTGACCAATGCGATTGATCCAAAGAAACTGAAAGGGACATTAATTGTTGTGCCTATCGTTAACGTATTTGGCTTTATCCATAAATCTCGTTACCTACCAGACCGTCGTGACCTAAACCGTTGCTTCCCTGGCAGTGAGAAAGGATCGTTAACATCACGTATCGCTTACACCTTCTTTGAGAACGTGGCAAAGCACTGTGATTACATTCTGGATCTACACACGGGCGCGATTCACCGTACCAATCTGCCACAGATTCGTGCAAACCTATCGAACCCTGAGACACTGCGCATCGCAAAAGCGTTCGCAACACCCGTGATTATTGATTCTCCACTGCGCGACGGTTCACTGCGTAGCGAAGCGGAAAAACTGGGTATTCCTGTATTAACTTACGAAGGTGGTGAAGCGCTGCGTTTTGATCACCTCGCGATTCGTGCGGGTTACCTTGGCGTGCATCAAGTGATGAAAGAAATCGGCATGCTGCGCCCTAACCGTAAGAAGTTACCAGAGCCAGTATTGAGTAAATCCACCAGCTGGATCCGCGCTGAATCAGACGGTATTTTGCGTAACATGGTAAGACTTGGCGAACAGGTTGAAGCAGGACAAACCCTTGCTTACATCAGCTCTCCATTGGGTCACCAAGAAGGCCAAGTGATCACAACCAAAGGCGGTATCGTGATTGGTCAGCAAACTCTGCCTTTGGTCAACGAAGGTGATGCTGTGTTCCACATCGCTTACTTCAAGCAAGACGATGAAGAAGTAGGACAATCAGTAGAAAGCTACATTGAAGAAGTGGCAGAAGACGATTGGCTAACTGCACTGAATAACTGATCAGACAATGCTTAACAGTTTAAGAGCTCGACGTTAAAAGCGAGAAGCCAAACCGAGCTCTTAAACACAATAAAACAGAACTCCACAAACTAAAAAGCCCCAATACACTTTTAACTGTAAAGAAAAAAGTTGTATCGGGGCTTTTTTTTCACAAATCCCTTATCTTAAAATTAAGGGATCTATAAATTAGTCATGCACTGAATTACTCAGCGTCTTCTTGCTCTTCTGCACGAGCTTTAGCGCGCGCTTCACGTGCTTGCTCAGCTTTAAGCTCTTTAGTGTGACGTAATTCATCACGCTCTTTACGCTGCTCTGATTTACGCTCGTTACGTTCAGCTTGGTTAGCGATGAAAGATGCTAGCTCTTTCTCTGCCCAATCTTGTGCTAGAGCTTCAGTTTCGAAACCAGACTCACGCTTAGATACTGTAGTGCTGCGAGACGTTACTTGACGAGTAATCTCTGCACACCAACCGTTGCGTTTTTCTGTAAGGCGGATATCAAATTTTTTGTTCTTAGACATGTTCTATTTTTTCCTAAGGGAGATCATTAAGGGATCGGTCACTTTGATAACTCCATCTAAGTGAGCATCTTTTAACACCATCCCTTGGTAAGCGCGGTATTAGAGCACAAATCAATGAATATTGCTGCAAATATTTGCAGCGGATCACACTCCCATGCTGCAAATCGTTTGCGCCGGATTTCAATGGGTTCGTAACTCTCGATTCATCATCAACTTCTGTGCAATTTTATCGACAACAATGAAATGAACTATGCTCAAACAGAGATAAATGAAAGAGATAACCTGCAGGCTCAGGTTTACAGACTCTACTGTCTCGCCTACTCCGCCCATAATTAAAATAGCTAAGGAGTTGCTATGGATAGCTTCATCAAACATTTACCCAAGGTTGAGCTGCATTTACATATTGAAGGCACGCTAGAACCTGAGCTGATGTTCCAACTGGCCAAGCGCAATAACGTGTCGATTCCCTTTGATAACCCAGACCAAGTAAGAGACGCGTACCAATTCCACAATCTTCAGTCTTTTCTCGATATCTATTATCAAGGCGCTAACGTACTGATTCATGAACAGGATTTCTATGACCTGACTTGGGCTTATCTACTCAAGTGCCAACAAGATAATGTGGTTCATACTGAGATCTTTTTTGACCCTCAAACCCACACCGAACGTGGCATTGCCTTTGAAGTCATCATAGGTGGGATTACTCAAGCTTTGAATCAAGCCGAGCAAGAACTAGGGATCAGCAGCCAACTGATCATGTGCTTTCTGCGTCATCTCGATGAAGACAGCGCTTTTGAAACACTCAAACAAGCCCTTCCTTATAAAGATAAGATCATTGCCGTTGGGTTAGATTCATCAGAACAGGGCAATCCACCAGAGAAGTTTAAACATGTATTCCAAGAAGCGATCAACCAAGGCTTTCTGACTGTCGCGCACGCCGGAGAAGAAGGCCCAGCACAAAATATTATCGACGCAGTGAGCTTGTTAGGCATTACCCGAATTGATCATGGCGTTCGCTGTGTAGAAGATGAAGACTTGATGGAACAGCTAATAGCAAAACGTACACCACTGACCGTCTGCCCGCTGTCGAATACCAAGCTCAAGGTGTTTGAGACCATGCAAGAGCACAACATCGTCGAGTTGCTGAGAAAAGGGCTGTGCGTCACCATCAATTCCGATGATCCGGCTTACTTCGGCGGCTATATGAATGATAACTTCCTCGCCGTCGCCAATGCTCACCCAGTGACCAAAAACGAATTGGCGCAGTTCAGTATTAATGCCATCGAAGCCAGTTTTATCTCGCCTCACGCCAAGGAAGATCTCATCACACAGGTACGCCAATACCTTGCTGCGAGTACTTAATGAGTTATCAAGATCAAAAAGGGAAGCTCTGAGCTTCCCTATCTATATCAATAGATAACTAATTGGCTTAGCCCGGGTGACCATCCACTCTTGGCGTTAACAGCATCATCCCAAATTTCCAGATAAATAGACCGAACGCTAACGTCCATAAACCCGCGCTGATATTGACCATCTCAAATAAATACGCCGGGAAGAATGTCACACCTAAACTACGAACGAGTGCCGCGATAAATATAGCCGAGAACGCCAAAGCCATACTTGGCCCTTTATAGATAGCACGGCCAGTATGTCCCATTGTCACGCGCGTGATCATCGCCAGAATTAACCCACTCAAACCGCCAATCGCAAACAGGTGCAGCATGTTATGGCTCGCGAACGGGTTATCTAGCAAACCGCGTAACAGCAAGCTGAGAGGGATACATAGGTAAGCCGCATGCAGCGACCACACCAAGGGTTCTGATAGTGTTGTCCAAGGCTTCCAGCGGATAAAGCGCACCAACTGTGTCACACCTGCAAATACCATCAACTCATTGCCGACTTGAGCAAAGGTCAATGGGAAGAAGCTCAACACAAATAAGCCAACCAAAGGTAGATTGGCTAACCATTCCAACCAAACCAAGGGCTGCGCTTTTTCGAAATCAAAACGACGCGCTGTAAAGAATGGGAGCACTCGCCCACCCATCACTGATAACAGCAAGGTAAACCACCACAACATAGCCTGCCAAACTGCAGACGATGGGAATGGAGGCATCCCCTTAATGGTCGCGTAACTAGCAAAGTTCGCCACGATAGCCAATATAAACAGTGGCACAAAGAATAGATTCTTCCAGCCTTTCGACTTCACGACTCGGAAACCAATTTCGTAGGCGGCGAAGATTAAGAACAGCGCCTCAACCGACGAGATCAGCCATAACGGAGCGGGTGTCCAAAACAGAATACGAGGTGCGAGCCACAAACCGACTAGCGCAGCTAATCGATAATGCTTGGTGCCATTGACACCCGTCCACGTTTGTACTGCCGTTAACACAAAACCGACCACTATCGCCATTGAGAAACCAAACAGCATCTCATGCACGTGCCACCACAGTGCGGGAACTTTTAAAATCTCAGGCTGACCGTTTTGGAACATGATGACCCAAGCGACAATCGCGATCACTGCATAGAGACTGCCTAAAAAGAAGAAAGGTCGAAAGCCTAAACGCAGGTAGGCTGGAATCGCGTCTTCTACACTTTTATCTGTGATATTTAACAAACTCGCTCCTAATTCTCAGATAAGCGGCCAAGGTATTACCTAAACCAAATTTTGTGTGCATCAAATCCGATGCAATATGCAGATCACATTGCATGAAACGCGCCAATTAGATAAAACCAGTAAAAACAGCGACTCACGAGATTCAATAGCCAATAAATAAGTCAAAAAAACACAACCAAAAGAGTCATAAGGACATATACATGTATAAATAGAAACTTACTGACTTTTGGTATCTCGCCACATATAGTAAGACTAGACTTAAATGGAACAACTCAGACAAGGAATGCGATGTATATTTTTGGTTATGGCAGTTTAATCAACTCATCTTCACGTCAGCTTACCGGTCAGACAGGGCAAGCGATCCCTGCGATTGTTCATGGTTTGATTCGCCATTGGAGCAAGATCGATGACAGCTATGTCTTATCCCCTTTGATCGTCAATCTCGGCGAAGGACAAGTGAATGGTGTGTTGCTTGAGGTGGATGATATTGCACTGGCTGAGTTTGATCGCCGTGAGCGTGGTTATCACCGTATCGAATTAAAGGCCTCTCAGATAGAAAGCCAAGATGAATTCAAACAGGATCAACCGATCTGGGTTTACATCAAAGACGAGATTGAAGCACCTTGCGAAAACAGCCCTATCGTTCAAACCTACGTCGATACTGTATTAGCAGGATGTTTAGAGGTGTCTGAAAGCTTTGCGGCGCACTTCGTTAAACACACACAAGGTTGGCATCACCCATTAGAAAATGATCGCCACCAGCCTAAATACGGCAACCTTGCTGGGGTTTCCGATCACCATCACAGTGTGATTGATGGCTTGATACTAACTGTACGCAGCTAGTTGATTTAGGTTGGTGAACACATTGACTCACCAACCTAAAGTGAGCTTAAACGACACGAATACCTGCTGGCATCGCACGTTCAGGTGTTAGCAATACACTTTCAGATTCATCTTCCGTTTCTGCACAAAGCAACATGCACTCAGAAGTGTGGCCTCTCATCTTCGCCTTCGCTAGATTGCACAAAACAACAACCTGCTTACCCATCAACTCTTCTTCTGTGTAGTAAGGGACTAGGCTGGTCACCGTTTGCAGTGTCTTGTCACCAACATCCACTTGCACTATGTAAAGCTTGTCGGCGTTTTCATGACGCACAACCTCAATGATCTTACCCACACGCATTTCTAACTTAGCAAAGTCACCATAAGAGACAGTATCCATTTCTCACTTCCTATATTGGTTTATTTTCACTCATTAAATCATTTACTAAAATTAAGTAAAATGTAAATGTTTACACTAGCATTAAGCCTAATAATTACAAGCGGTAAAGATCTCATTACTGGAAGTAAAATGAGAGTTTCGTTGCCTTACTATCATTGTCGGTGTTAAATAGATGAAGCAATGTATAGAGGTTAAAAATGGCAACAATTAAAGATGTAGCAAAGGAAGCTGGTGTTTCTGTTGCAACCGTATCTCGAGTGATCAACAAGTCTCCCAAGGCGAGTGCAAGCTCGGTAGAATCTGTAACTAAAGCGATGTCTAAACTTGGCTATCGACCGAATGCCAATGCTCGAGCGCTGGTAAGCCAAAGCACGAACACTGTTGGTGTATTGGTCGGTGACATCTCCGATCCCTTTTTTGGCACGCTGGTTAAGGCTGTCGACAATGTCGCTCGTGAGAACGGAAAACATATCCTTGTCGGTAATGGCTCGCACGATCGTGAAGAAGAGAGACAAGCGATTGAATTGCTGATTAACAGCCGTTGTGACGCCCTGGTGATCCACTCTAAAGGCCTCACCGACGAAGAACTGATTGCCTATGCAAAAGAGGTCAAAGGCTTAGTACTGATCAACCGTTATATTGCTGAGATTGCCAACCACTGTATTTTCTTAGACAACAAAAAAGGTGCGTATCTTGCGACGGAATATCTGATCCGCCATGGCCATAAGAACATTGCCTGTATCGCCTCATCGCATAGCATTGAAGATGCCGATGAGCGTATCCAAGGTTACTTAGCGGCACTCTCAGATTACAAAATAGCGCTCTCTGACAGCTATATTGAATACTCAGCGCCGACCAGTGACGGTGGCGAATACGCCATGACTAACCTTCTGACTAAGTCACTGCCAATCACTGGCATTGTGGCGTACAACGATTACATGGCAGCTGGTGCTTTGTCTGTCCTTGATGAAAACGGTATTCAAGCGCCAGACAAAATGTCGATCATCGGTTTCGATGATGGTTTGATTGCCCGCTATGTTCATCCAAAGCTCACCACTATTCGCTACCCGATTCAGATGATGGCAGAGAAAGCGACACGACTCGCGTTGCACTTAGCCAAAGGTGAAAACACCTCAACTGAACCAATGATGTTCTCTCCAACTCTGGTACGCCGTAATTCGGTAGAGAAAGTCTAGGTTCTGGTCGACTCATCAAGCAATAAACAAAAAAAAGCCCTAACAGAATCGCTTCTGTTAGGGCTTTCCTACCTTACTCAGATACTCAACAATCGCGCTTAATAAACCGCACTCTTGTTGAGCGCCACTTTTGCTCATCCCCCAAGAACAACGCGATAATTCACATCGTCCTATTCACAAACAAAAAATATTGACGTAACCGCTTTGAGCTAGAGCGTACTAGTTTGAAGAATCCCCCGAAAATTCAAACTGGTAACAGGTACTGTAGTTATATTCTTGTTCAGGCTTGAGAATACAACTGTCCTGCTTCCACTCTGGGTGGTTAGGAGAGTCAGGTAAGAACTGGGTTTCTAGCGCCAAACCAGCGTAGTCTTCATAGCTGCCACCACTTCGGTTTGGTGTGCCACCAAGCCAGTTTCCGGTGTATAGCTGCATCGCAGGTTTGGTTGAAAATACTTTTAGTGTGACGAGCGCATCCGGTGAGGTTACGGTCGCGGCGCATTGAGTGCGTTTGCAGCCATCAGCCAATAAGAAAGAGTGGTCGTAACCCTTTGCTGCTTTCTGCTGTTCATCGCCCAACAAACGCTCTGAGATCATCATAGGCTGATTGAAGTCAAAGCTGGTCGATTTCACTGATTTAAGGTTACCTAACGGAATACCCACCGAATTGGTCGGTAAGAACTGATTAGCATTGATACTGACAATGTGTGACAAACAATCGTGTCCAGCTTCAGCGCCAAGTAGATTGAAGTACGCATGATTCGTTAGGTTGACTACAGTCGGCTTGTCTGTGGTTGCAGAGTAATTAATGGAAACTCGATTGTCTTCGGTGATGTCATAACGTACCGACACATTCAAATTCCCCGGGAATCCTTGGTCGCCATCAGCAGACTCTAGACTGAACACCACTGACGTTTCGGTTTGCTCGGCAATATTCCAACGGCGTTTATCAAATCCGTTCGGGCCACCATGTAAGGTATTGCCCGCTTGGTTGGTTTCCAGCTTGTAATTCTGACCATCAATTTTGAAACGACCATTAGCAATGCGGTTAGCATAACGGCCAACGGTTGTGCCCATATAGCTGGCTTGTTTATCGAAGTTCTCCATTGAGTTAACACCCAACAAAACTTCTCTTTTGTTTCCTTTTACTGGCAGGATACAGCTCAACCATGTTGCACCAATATCCATGAATGTCACTTGCATGCCATGCGTATTTGATAGCGTCACTAACTGAGCGGGTTGGCCATCATAGGCAGGAGTCTGCGTCATGGATTGATGCAGGTTTTGCTCTTGTGTCATTCTAAATTCCTTCTAGTGCCAGTAAAAAGCCTCTACCTGAAGTAAAGGCTTTAGCATTTGGCCTACCATGATCTTTTTAGTTGGTAAGCTCTATATTAAGTCTCGAAGCCGTTAGATTACTTCAACTAAGCCTGCTCCGTCTTTCGCTTGGCACACATAAATAGATTCTTTTAGACCCGTCGCCGCTTGATATTTCTGCTCAACGGTTGTTTTGATTTCATCAACCAATGCAGGTGGAACCAATGCCACAATACAACCACCGAAACCACCGCCAGTCATACGCACGCCACCTTGCTCACCGATCACTTCTTTGACCATATCAACCAGCGTATCGATTTCTTTCACCGTGATTTCAAAATCATCACGCATTGATGCATGCGATTCAGCCATCAACTCACCCATGCGTTTCATATCATGAGTGCGCAGAGCTTGAGCCGCTTCAACAGTACGGTCATTTTCAGTAATCACGTGACGAGCACGTTTCGCGACCATTTCATCTAACTCAGACTCTTTCGCTTTGAACTGCTCAATGGTCACATCACGAAGTGCCGGAACACCAAAGATGCGCGCCGCTTCTTCACACTGTTCACGACGTGTGTTGTATTCGCTGTCGACTAAGCCGCGTTTCTTGTTTGAGTTGATGATAACCACAGCCATATCTTCTGGCATTGAAACCGCTTGAGTTTCTAAGCTACGACAATCCAAAAGCATCGCGTGGTTTGCACGACCTTCTGCAGAGATCATTTGGTCCATGATGCCGCAGTTACAGCCCACAAATTCGTTTTCGGCCTGCTGACCATTTAGCGCCACTTCGGCTTGGCTGATCTCTAGGTTATAAAGCACCTTGAATGTTTGACCAATCACCACTTCCAGTGCCGCAGAAGAACTTAAACCTGCACCTTGAGGCACGTTACCCGTTACAGAGATGTCTGCACCTGTAAATTCAAAGCCGCGACCTTTTAAGCACTTCACCACACCACGAATGTAGTTAGCCCACATCTTGTCTTGTTGGAATGTGATCTCTTGAGTTAAATCGAACTCATCGACTGCATTACCGTAGTCCACTGATACTACGCGAACAATGTTGTCGTCACGCTTAGCCGCGGCGACTACCGTTTGGTAGTTAATGGCACACGGTAGAACAAAACCATCGTTGTAGTCAGTGTGCTCGCCGATCAGGTTCACACGACCTGGTGCTTGGATAATATGAGTCGCTTGGTAACAAAGGACTTGCTCAAAAGATGCTTTCACGTTTTGGATTAGGTCAGACATAAGTAAACTCTCTGGTTAAACTCTTTGTTCAATTGGTTATGGCCCCTTCACGGCACCACTTTAATTCTTTTAGATTCCCTATATCGTTCGTCGCTCACGGTAGGGAATGACAACATCAGCGACTAAACTTTTAAGCTTCTAAGCTCTTAAACTTATGGGCTTTTCATCTGCCGTCATTCCAGAATCGAGGGACGAGATATCAGGAATCTCGCTCGTTATCTACGAAACAGGCTATTCCTGCTCTTTGTAGTGAACGTCACTCAAATCACGAAGACGTTGTGCCGCTTGTTCTGCGGTTAAATCACGCTGAGACTCAGCCAACATTTCGTAGCCGACCATGAATTTACGAACCGAAGCACTGCGCAACAGTGGCGGGTAGAACAACGCATGTAGCTGCCAATGGTCGATGTCAGTACCTTCTTCGAAGAACGGCGCATAGTGCCAGCCCATTGAGTAAGGGAATGAGCATTGGAACAAGTTGTCGTAACGGCTCGTCAGCTTCTTAATCGCAAGCGCTAAATCATCACGCTGCTCGTCAGTCAGTTCACTCATACGGCGGATGTGTGTTTTTGGCAGCAACATGGTTTCAAATGGCCACGCTGCCCAGTAAGGCACCACAGCAATCCAATGTTCGGTTTCAACCACAGTACGAGAGCCGTCTTTCATTTCAGCTTCAACGTAATCCACTAAAAGATTAGAACCTTGTTGTTCGAAGTACTCTTTTAGTAGTTTTTCTTTGCGTTCAATCTCGTTGGGTAAAAAGCTGTTTGCCCAGATTTGACCGTGTGGGTGTGGCTGAGAGCAGCCCATGGTCTCACCTTTGTTTTCAAACGCTTGAACCCACAGGTAGTCTTTACCTAGCTCTTCAATCTGTTCATTCCAGGTATCGATAACACCACGGATCTTGTTTACCGGAAGCTCCGGCAGCGTTTTGCTGTGGTCCGGAGAGAAACAGATCACGCGGCTCAACCCACGTACACCTTGAGTCTTGAATAGAGGGTTATCAGACTCTGGAGCATCAGGTGAGTCAGGCATCAACGCCGCGAAATCATTACTGAATACATAAGTGCCGTCGTAATCTGGGTTTTCATCGCCCGAAATACGCGTATTGGTTGGGCACAAGAAACACTCTTTCTCATACGCAGGAAGCTGCGCAGTCGATGGTTTTTCATCTTGGCCACTCCAAGGACGCTTTGCTCGGTGCGGTGATACTAAGATCCACTGACCCGTTAATGGGTTATAACGACGGTGCGGATGGTCTACTGGGTTAAATTCAACTTTTGACATGTTTAGATTGCTCTCAAATTTTGTGTCTTGGTCAATTCACCAAGATGAATAATTCTTCTACAAGGAGATTCCCTATCACGCTCGTACCTCGCTGTAGGGAATGACGTGTAATCTCATGTGCTAGTGATACAACGGCTATCGCTTCATATCCTTATGCTCATCCGTCATTCCAGAATCGAGGTACGAGATATCTGGAATCTCTCTTTTTTCAATAACTTAAAAGTTCTTTAGTAACCTTGTGGGTTATTCGACTGCCAATTCCACGTATCCGCTGTCATCTCCATCACGCTACGCGTCGCCTTCCAGCCAAGCTCGCGCTCTGCTTTTTCAGTGCTTGCCCAACATTCGGCAATGTCACCTGCGCGGCGTGGGCAAAGTTCATAAGGAACCGGTTTGCCCGATGCTTGTGCGAAGGCTTCAACCATCTCGAGTACACTTGAGCCTTTGCCCGTACCTAGGTTGTAAATGTGTAAACCCGCCTTCTCGCCAACCGCTTTCAATGCGGCTACGTGTCCGTCCGCTAAATCCATAACATGAATATAGTCGCGAACGCCTGTGCCATCGACTGTTGGGTAATCGTTTCCAAAAACAGCCAATTTGTCGCGACGACCTACCGCTACTTGAGCAATAAACGGCATCAGATTGTTTGGGATACCTTGTGGGTCTTCACCCATAGTGCCCGATGGATGGGCGCCAACTGGGTTGAAGTAACGCAGTAAAGTGACGCTCCAGTCGTTCTCCGCGTTGAACAGATCGCTCAAGCACTCTTCCACCATATATTTGCTGCGACCATAAGGGTTAGTTGTCGCGCCAGTTGGTGAAGTTTCAGTAATCGGCACTACTTCTGGATCACCGTAAACGGTAGCCGAAGAACTAAATACGATGCTTTTCACGCCCGCTTTCTTCATGCTTCGAGCTAACACTAGTGAACCATTAACGTTGTTATCGTAGTACTCCAAAGGCTTAGCCACCGACTCCCCTACCGCTTTCAGGCCAGCAAAGTGAATCACGGCTTGGATATCGTTTTCTGAAAACACGCTATCTAGAAAAGATTGGTCACGAATGTCGCCAAGATAAAACGTTGGTCGCTTGCCAGTTAACGATTCGATTCGTTTCAGCACTAGCTCTTTGCTGTTGCAAAGGTTATCAACAATGATCGGCTCCATACCTGCCTGTATCATTTGAATGCATGTATGACTTCCGATGTAACCCATGCCGCCCGTAACCAGTACTTTCACAATCAACCTCTCTTTGTCGTCATTCGTGGGCTAACTCGAACTGACATTCAGCTCAGTAGCACCGTATGTCAGAAATAGTAGCAGCCATTTTGACTATAATTCTGTGATCAAAACCACGAAGTGTAAACGTTTACACTAACTTTCATCATTGGTACTGCTAATGACATAGAGGAAATGTATAGCTGTTAACCTCTAATTTATTGAATTTTAATAAGATAATTATAGATAGTTAGATTTGAGACATCACAGATGAGTTGAGCATTTATTTTACTAAAAGTTAATGCAATGACGTCCAGTTTGATTACAATAGGTCTGTAGAATAAAGAGGTGCATTGCTTTTTTACTAAATACCAATTTCAAAGCAGCGCAATGTTCCAATAACAGGAAGTGAGTATGGCAACGTTAAAAGATATCGCGACTGAAGCGAATGTATCATTGGCTACAGTTTCAAGGGTTCTCAATGAAGATCCAACATTAAGCGTCAAGGAAGAGACCAAAAGGCGTATCTTTGAAATTGCAGAGAAGTTGGAATACAAAACCAGCAGCTCACGAAAAACCGTTAGCAGTAAAAAACAAAACCATCACTTCCTAGCACTGTATAACTACAAGCAAGAAGCGGAAGTTAACGACCCTTACTATCTATCGATTCGCCACGGGATTGAAACCCAATGTGAAAAGATGGAAGTTAAGCTAACCAACTGTTATGAAAGTAAAATACAGATCAATTCAGCACCAATCACAGGTGTTTTGTTGGTGGGTAGAATGACACCAGAGGTTATCGAGCAAGCTAAAAAGCTGAGCGATAATATCTGTTATGTCGATTTTACCGATCACTCAGAACCTTATGACTCTGTCGATATCGACCTGGCTTTGATCAGCAAAGAGATCACCAACTTCTTTATCAACCAAGGCTATGAGCGCATCGGCTTTATTGGTGGCCAAGACGACGTCAATACCCCTGATATTCGTGAAGTCGCTTTTGCTGAATATGGTGGCCTCAAGAACGTTGTCAGTGAGCAAGACATCTACCGTGGTGACTTCTCTAGCTCATCAGGTTACAAGCTTGCAAAACAGATGCTCGCGACGGGCGACTACCCTAAAGCCATGTTTATTGCGTCAGATTCCATCGCAATTGGCGTTTTACGAGCAGTTCATGAGCACGGATTAAACATCCCTGAAGATATTGCGCTGATCAGTGTAAACGACATCCCAACAGCTAAATTTACCTTCCCATCTTTATCAACTGTTCGTATTCACTCTGAATTGATGGGAATTCAAGGCGTTAATCTGCTGATTGAGAAAGTACGCGACGGCCGAACCATCCCACTACGTGTCTATGTACCAAGCAAACTCAAGCTGCGCGATACAACAAAATAATTAAATATATCAAGTAGATAAATAAAGGCTACCTTTGTTGAAGGTGGCCTTTTTTGTGCCCGTCACATACATCAATCTCCACGTATCCCCCTCTTTAATCTGCTACATAAATCAGCCAATAGCATTCTTTTAAGTGGATCACACAGCACCGTAAAAAGACCATAAAAAACGTGATGAAGTTAAAGTAAAACGTTTTCACCATTTTCATTTAGTAAAACTTTTACTAATAATTACCTCAATCCAAAAATACTCGTATTCACTACGACCCAATTACGCATAAGAACGTCGGTCAGCAAACTGCATTCAGACCGAGAGAGAGGCAACGTGAACAACTGGGAAAACTTCCTGAACTTACATGAGAACCGTATGGCACCGCGTGCATACTTCTTCTCGTACGCATCAGAAAAAAACGCAA
The DNA here is from genome assembly GCF_041471945.1 of Vibrio sp. 10N.261.51.A4. Classification (NCBI taxonomy): domain Bacteria; kingdom Pseudomonadati; phylum Pseudomonadota; class Gammaproteobacteria; order Vibrionales; family Vibrionaceae; genus Vibrio; species Vibrio sp. 10N.261.51.A4. The sequence goes on along the minus strand of NZ_JBFRPJ010000001.1, from coordinate 175,030 downwards.
AAACGTTTCAGCGTGAACTGAGCAGCCACTTCCAACTATTGAGTGGCCAATGGAATTTCAGCTATTTCACCAATCCGCTATTGGTCCCTGAAGAGTTCTATTCTCAGGAAATGAGCGACTGGGGTAACATCACGGTTCCAAACATGTGGCAGATGGAAGGCCACGGCGATCTTCAATACACAGATGAAGGTTTCCCATTCCCAATTGATGTGCCTTTCGTACCATCAGACAACCCAACCGGCGCATACCAACGTTCGTTCTTCCTTGGCGACAGCTGGAACGAGAAACAAACCATTATTAAATTCGATGGCGTAGAGACCTACTTCGAAGTTTACGTAAATGGTGAGTACGTTGGTTTCAGCAAGGGCAGCCGCCTAACCGCTGAATTCGATATCTCTAGCCACGTAAAAGCGGGCAACAACCTACTTTCTATTCGCGTGATGCAGTGGGCAGACTCCACCTACATTGAAGACCAAGACATGTGGTGGACAGGCGGCATCTTCCGTGATGTTTACCTTGTTGGTAAAGAACAACTTCACGTTCAAGACCTAATGGTTCGTACTGATTTTGACAACGCTTACCAAAGCGCGACCCTTTCGTGCAACGTTGCTCTAGAAAACCTAGCAGCAGCGACTAACGCAACTCTTGAGTACGCATTGCTTGATGGCAGCCAAGTTATCTCCCAAGGCTCAGTAGATAACTTAACTGTTCCTAACCAACAGACTGGCGGCAATGCGAACACTCAATTCTCTATCGATGTCGTGAACCCTGTTCAATGGAATGCTGAAAACCCATACCTTTACCAACTGTTGCTGACGCTAAAAGACACAGACGGCGAAGTGCTAGAAGTGATTCCACAGCGCGTTGGTTTCCGAGACATTAAAGTTCGCGATGGTCTGTTCTACATCAACAACAAATACGTGATGCTGCATGGTGTAAACCGTCACGACAACGACCACCTGAAAGGTCGTGCTGTGGGCATGGATCGCGTTGAGAAAGACTTGGTGTTGATGAAGCAACACAACATCAACTCAGTACGTACTGCGCACTACCCGAATGACCCACGTTTCTACGAACTGTGTGACATCTACGGCCTGTTCGTGATGGGTGAAACCGATGTCGAAACTCACGGCTTTGCTAACGTTGGCGACCTAAGCCGCATCACTAACGATGCAGCATGGGAAGCGGTGTTTGTTGAACGTATCGAACGTCATATCCACGCTCAAAAGAACCACCCTTCTATCATCATGTGGTCGCTAGGTAACGAGTCTGGTTACGGTTGCAACATCCGCTCTATGTACGATGCAGCAAAAGCAATTGATGACACGCGTCTGGTTCATTATGAAGAAGACCGTGATGCTGAAGTAGTCGACATCATTTCAACCATGTACTCACGTGCTCAACTGATGAATGCCTTCGGTGAATTCCCACACGAAAAACCACGCATCATCTGCGAATACGCACACGCAATGGGTAACGGCCCGGGTGGTTTAACTGAATACCAAAACGTGTTCTACAAGCATGACGCAATTCAAGGTCACTATGTTTGGGAATGGTGTGACCACGGCATTCTAGCGCGTGATGAAGCAGGCACAGAATTCTACAAATACGGCGGTGACTACGGTGACTATCCGAACAACTACAACTTCTGCATGGATGGCCTGATCTACCCAGACCAAACGCCAGGCCCTGGCTTGAAAGAGTACAAGCAAGTGATTGCCCCAGTGAAGCTTCGCGATTTCGATGCACAAACCGGCACCTTCACGGTAGACAACAAGCTTTGGTTCTCAAACATCAATGACTACACCATCACTGCGGAAGTCCGCGCTGAGGGTGAAACCATTGCCGTGCAACACATCAAGGTTGAAGAGCTGGCTGAAAACTCTAGCCGTGAACTGACTCTAAACTTGCCACAGCTTGATGAGCGTGAAGTGTTTGTGAACTTTACGGTTCGTAAGGATTCTCGTACTTCATACAGCGAAGCGAACCACGACATCGCGGTTTATCAGTTCCAAGTGAAAGAGAACACAGCACAACTTGAAGCCTTCACCAACAACAATGCGACAGTACTGAATGTTGAAGAATCTCGCTTAGCCTATCTAATCAAAGGTCACAACTTTGCTCTGAACTTCTCGAAAGTGAACGGCAAACTGACGTCATGGTTAGTCAATGGTGAGGAACTGATTAAGTCTGAGCCTAAGCTGAACTTCTTCAAGCCAATGATCGATAACCATAAGCAAGAGCACGATGGTTACTGGGAACCTGCACACCTACAGATCATGCAGGAGCACTTCCGTAGCATTGACCTTGAATGCGTTAACGTTGAACAGGTAAATGGCAAGGTAGAGATCACCACCACCAGCATCATTGCTCCACCAGTATTCGATTTCGGCATGCGTTGTGAATATCGCTACCAAGTTAATGCTGAAGGCCAATTGAACGTTGAGCTAAGCGGCGAACGTTACGGTGAGTACCCTCATGTAATTCCTGTGATTGGTTTTGATATGGGCATCAACGGCGACTTCGACCAAGTCCAATATTACGGACGCGGCCCTGAAGAGAACTACCAAGACAGCAAGCAAGCCAACATGATTGATGTGTACCAATCAACCGTTGCAGACATGTTCGAGAACTACCCGTTCCCACAGAACAACGGCAACCGCCAACACGTTCGTTGGGCTGCGCTTTCAAGCCGCGCGGGTAATGGTATTGCAGTAAAACCACAGCAAGAAATCAACTTCAGCGCATGGTTCTACACCAACCAAAACCTGCACCAAGCACAACACACCATTGAGCTAGAGAAAAGCGGTTACATCACGTTAAACCTAGATCACCAAGTGATGGGCTTAGGCTCTAACTCTTGGGGCAGCGAAGTGCTCGATTCTTACCGCGTTTACATGGACGAGTTCCGCTACGGTTTAACTCTGATTCCATTCCAAGCAGGCGATTGCGATGCGCAGCACCTAATCAATCACAACTTTGGCGATGAGTTTTTTACGGTGAATGCACCAAAAGCTCAACCACAACTGAACGAGGCATAAGCGATGATCGTTTTAGAGAACTTAGAACAATTTAAAGTCGTCTACCGCGATGGTCGTAAATGGCAACGCTGTGTAGAAGCGATTGAAAACATCGGAAACATCAAAGATGGCGTGATGTATTCAATTGGTGATTCACTGGCTTACATGATTGAAGACGGTGTGGCTCGTAACACAGAAAACTTCACCGGTAATCGTCGTTACTTCGACGTGCACTACTACCTAGAAGGCCGTGAAACGGTTGAATTCGCAGCGAAATCAGAGCTAGAGCAGATCCAAGCTTATAGCGATGAAACCGACCGCGAACACCTAATGGGGAACGGTGAAACTCGTGAGCTAGCTGAAGGCCAAGTGGCGATCTTTGACAACAATCAGGCTTACCGTTTCCACGGTGATAACCGAGTTCGAAAAGTGGTACTGAAAGTGACCATTGAAGACGGTTACTTCCTCAATAAATAAACAATAACGCTATCTATTCACAGTATGTATCGAGCCTTGCCGTTCAAGGCTCCAACATGCTGAACAAAGCCTCAATGCTTCCTCCCTACAAGGAAGCATTGAGAAATAACGACTATAATTACGTGATTCCTCGGAGGACACTATGTCTGAATCTGTACGCGGTAAGTTAGGCAAATTTGCCCTACTCTCCATGACATTTGCAGCGGTATTTAACGTTCGCAACATTGTAAACAACAACATCGAATTGGGATTGAGTTCAGCCCCTATCTTTTTGCTCGCGACCCTTATTTACTTCATTCCGTTCGTGTTCATCATTGCTGAATTCGTATCAGCAAATAAAAATTCTGAGTCAGGCATGTATGACTGGCTAAAAAAACCACTAGGCTCAAAAGCAGCCTACCTAGGTTCCTTCCTATACTGGTTCGTAAACCTTTTCTGGTTTGTATCCCTGCTACCAAACGTAATCGCCTATGCGTCTTACGCGATGTTGGGCTATGAATACGCCTTCTCGCCAGTCGTCACATCGGCTATCTCGATTGCTCTGTTTGCTGCAGCAACTCACATCTCAACCAAAGGCGCGAGCTGGCTAGGTAAGATTGCCGAGATCGTGGCCTACGGTGTATTCGCTCTGTTTGCAATCTACGTTATCGGTGCACTAATGGCACTGGGCGGCAACCATGAGCCAGTAGAACCAATCACGCTTGAAGCAATGACACCGACCATCAACTGGGCAACGCTAGGTATCATGTGTTGGATCTTCCAAGCAGCCGGTGGTGCAGAAACCGCAGCCGCTTACCTAAACGATGTTAAGGGCGGTCACAAGTCTTTCATCAAGGTTATCATTTGTGCAGGTATCGTAATCGGCGCAATGTACGCAGTGGGCTCTCTTCTAGTAAACGTATTCGTTGCTCGTGATGAACTGACCTACGCTGGCGGCATGGTTGAAATCTTCACAGGTATGGCGAACTACTTCGACATTTCACAATCTCTAACGGGTCGCTTCGTCGGTATTATCCTATTCGTTGCTATGTTCGGTTCGATGATGATGTGGACAGCAGCTCCAGTAAAAATTCACTTCTCTGAAATTCCTAAAGGTGTTTACGGCGAGAAGACAACAGAGCTTAACGAACACGGTGTGCCAGTACGTGCAGCTTGGTGGCAGTTCGCGTTTGTATTCGTGATGCTTGTGGTGAACGGCTTCGGCTCTGAATCTGTACAAGACATGATGAATACAGCAATCAATCTAACAGCAGGTACCGCAATGCTACCGCCAATCTTCATCATGGTGGCCTACTTTGTATTCCGCTTGAAACACGACGACACACCGCGTGATTTCCGCATGGGTACTCGAGTTCAAGGTATGGCAGTAGTATCGGTACTGATTGGTATCTTCATTGTGAGCATGACAGCATCGGCATTCCCGACAGGTGTTGACCTTGTTCAAGCCTTCTTCATCAACGTCTTCATGACAGCGGTATTCTCTGGTATCGCATGGTGGTGGATCTCTCGCTTTGAAAAGAAGCAAGCAGGTAAAGAAGCAAAGCTAGAAACGGCTAAGCAGTCGTAATCCAGAATCTATACATCTAGTTAAAAGCGCCTTAATTGGCGCTTTTTTTGTTTTAAATCAGATAATTAAAATAAAAACCCCAAAAATAAAAACGGCGTTCCGTCAAGGTTTCAGTTCACGAAAAACACCAATTAATAGGTAATAAAACTCAAATAAAAACCAAGGTAAAACATTAACTAAATTTATTTACTCAAGGTCACATATTTGATCAATTTCGATTAACTTCCCGCCGCTTAATCTTTAACCTTCTTGCTGAAGAGACAAACTGATTCATATAAAGAAAGCGACAAAAAAGCCCCTACACGCCTTATAAATCGTCGCTCATGAAACAAGCAATCTCTTAAATGAACTTCTTAATCTTTAACTCTTTGTTTTGGTAATAATTTTACTGAAATACCAAAGAAAAAAATCCCAAAGAAGTCCGATCGTAAATCTATAAAAACAACAATGAGCCAACCCTGACAAAACAAAGCGGGTGTTTGCCAAACCAACATAACAATAAAAGTGCGGCCTAGAGCTTCCCTCTCTAGGACCAAGTTATAACGATCATCAACGTGATTCACCGGAGAACATCATGTCCGAAAATAAACGCAGTACGATAGGCAAATTTGCCCTACTGTCTATGACCTTCGCGGCGGTATACAGCTTCAATAACATCATTAATAACAACATCGAGATCGGCCTTTCCTCGGCTCCGATGTTCTTTCTAGCAACCATCTTTTACTTTGTGCCATTTTGTTTGATCGTTGCAGAGTTTGTGTCACTGAATAAAGACTCTGAAGCGGGTGTTTACTCTTGGGTTAAAAGCTCTCTAGGCGGCCGCTGGGCGTTTATTTCAGCTTACACCTACTGGTTTGTTAACCTGTTCTTCTTCACCTCTCTGCTCCCTAGAATCATCGCTTACGCGTCGTATGCGTTCTTAGGTTTTGAGTACATATTCACGCCAATGACCACCGCAATTCTAAGTACTATTTTGTTTGCGGTCGCGACTCATATCTCGAATAACGGTGCGAAATTACTGGGCCCTATCACCTCACTAACATCATCACTGATGCTGCTGCTAACGATGTCTTACATCTTGCTATCTGGCGGTGCTTTGGTAGGCGGTATCGAGCCAGCTGACCCAATCACCATTGAAGCCATGACACCAAGCTTCAACTGGGCATTCCTTGGCGTAATCACTTGGATCTTCATGGCGGCAGGCGGTGCAGAATCGGTCGCGGTTTACGTTAACGACATCAAAGGCGGTCACAAGTCTTTCGTTAAAGTCATCATCATTGCCGGTATCTTCATCGGTGCGCTTTACTCGGTAGGATCTGTGTTAGCAAACGTGTTTGTTTCGCGTGAAGAGCTTAAATTCACAGGCGGCTCAGTTCAGGTATTTGAAGGGCTAGCAAGACACTTTGGCCTGTCTGAAATCTTGATGAACCGTTTCGTTGGTGTGGTTTCATTCACGGCGATGCTGGGCTCTCTGCTGATGTGGACAGCAACACCGGTTAAGATTTTCTTCTCTGAAATCCCTAAAGGTATCTTCGGTGAGAAAACGGTCGCTCTAAACAAACAAGTCGTTCCAGAGCGTGCGGCTTGGATTCAGTTCTTGATTGTGATTCCACTGATGTTCATTCCGACACTGGCGTCCGATACGGTTCAAGATCTGATGAGTACCATTATCAACATGACAGCTGCAGCATCGATGTTGCCACCGCTATTCATCATGATCGCGTACCTTAATTTACGTTTGAAGTTGGATCACTTACCTCGTGATTTCAGAATGGGCTCACGTATGACAGGCATTACCGTGGTCTCGATTCTGATCGGCATTTTCACTGTTGGCTTCTTTGCGTCAACCTTCCCAACAGGTGCTGACATCATGACCATCATCTTCTACAACGTGGGCGGGATTGTTATCTTCCTTGGCTACGCGTGGTGGAAGTACGGAAAATATGAAAAAAGCTTATCTCCAGAAGAGAAAAAACTAGAAGCAAAACCTGAACCGGCGAACGCTTAGTTTACCCTGCACTCTGATTTAAACTTCGGGCACTCTGACTTAAACTTCAGGCACTCACATTTGGTGAGTGCCTTTTTATTTGTCGGTACATTTCCACTAACCATCTCGATTAAATCAAAGCCATTCAAGAATCAAAACATTCGAACCAACAATCTAACCACCCATCAAACAATTCACCTCCCGAATACTTACAACCCTAGCCATACCTCTGCAAATTCAACTGAAAGTCAAAATAAAAACAAAGTAAATATTTACTAAAAACAGATCACACTTTTAAACTTAATTAATTTTAAACATCAAAATTATCATTAATATCGGTTTTGCGATCGTAAGTAACCTGACCAATACGCCTTGAAGAGCACCCCATATTAGAAGTCAGAACTGCTTGCGAACCTTCATTTATAACCCGACACAGAAGTGATTAAAATGAAAAGTAGTTTTACTAAAACCACTCTTATTACAAGCTGTATTCTTGCTGCCCTAAGTACCACTGCCCACGCGGAAGAGTCCGCAGCAAACCACAGTGATACTCAGCCTCCTAAAACAGAAACTGAAACCCTATTTAACTTTTATGGTGAGCTTGGCCTTGGTGGTCACGTGGCACTAGAAGGTGATGATAAGGGCCGCTACGCAGACGGCACTTACATTGAAGCGGGTTTAGCTATCGAGCATGGCAATTGGTTTGGTTTAGCTTACATGGAAGGCTGGACAGTACAGGCCGATGACGAAGGTAATGCTTGGGCGACAGGCCACGGTTGGGGCGGCTTCGAAGGTGGTTTTAACCGCTTTTACGCTGGCTACCGCACCGACGAAAAAACAGAATTTATTGTCGGTCGTATGGACTCGTCACTGGATGACGTTCAATGGTGGGGTGACCCAACAGTCGAGTACGGCTACGCAATCTCAAACACCCGTGATGTTCACGTTGGTGTGAAGATTCAAAACCTAGAAGGCAAACTTCGCTACAGTGTTTCATTCGCGCCAGAGTCTGACTTCTCTGAAGACGATGCTCTCATTCACTTCGGTAAATACGACAACTTTGCAGACCAATGGAAAGATAAGAACGCCATGGTCAACGGTTACCTCCAATACGAACTGACCGACGACTTAACCCTAATGGGTGGTGGTGAAGTGCGTAACAACGATGGCGGTGAACTATTGCTATTGGGTGCTGAATACAAAAACTTTGCGACTCGTATTTGGCACGACACAGATAAAGGCAACCAAGAATCATTTGGCAGCGAATCCGGTATTCAAACCAGTGCTTGGTACGAAGCGGCTCAGGGCGTTTACCTTTCAGCAGCCTACAACTACGCAAACTTTGATGGTGACAACGGCGACAAAGAGATCACCTCTTACATCAACGCGGGCGTTTGGTACGAATACGGCAACGGCACATTTGCGACAGCTTTCGATAGCCGCTTTGGCGTAGGCAGCGACACTGAAATCGGCGACGCTCAGGTGTTCGCAATGCAATACTTCTACTGGTAATAACAGGAATTGATCATGAAACTGAATAAATCATTCGCAGCTCTCGCTATCGGTGCAGCCCTTGTCGTTACTGGTTGTGCATCAAATTCCATCTCTGGCTCAAGTTCTGATGCTGAGCAACTGCAAGCCAACGAGTTTAAGAACGTTATCGACCGTACTGGCTCGCCAGAATACATGCGAGATTACGACTTCGATGACCACCAACGCTTTAACCCATTCTTCGACCTAGGCGCATGGCACGGTCACCTACTGCCAGACAGTGCAGAAGGCATGGGCGGATTCCCAGGTACAGCACTGCTTACCGAAGAATACATCAACTTCATGGCTGATAACTTCGACCGCCTAAGCGTGTTCAAAGATGGCAAAAAAGTGGCTTTCACTATGGAAGCTTACAGCCTACCGGGCGCATTGGTTCAGACACTAAAATCTGACGATGTGACTGTAGAAATGACGATGCGTTTTGCTTCAAACCGTACCTCTCTACTAGAAACTAAAATCACCACTGACTCGCCGGTTGAATTAGTGTGGGATGGTGAACTACTAGAAAAGACCCACGCCAAAGAAGGCGTCGCGCAAACCGACAAAACCATTGCCGAGACGTACCCTGAGTATGACCGTCAAATCGTCGCAACTGACGATGGCCTAAAAGTAACCTTTGGTAAGGTGCGTTCAACTTGGGATCTACTGACTTCTGGTGAGTCTGAGTACCAAGTTCACAAGTCGATTCCAACACAAACCACAGTCGATGGTTTAGCGTTTACTTCAACGGCAAACATTGAAGCATCGACCACCATCTACACGACTTACTCGCATGTTCTAACAGCAGAAGAAGCGCAAGCGGAACAGCCAGAAATCAAAAAGATCATGGCAAACCCTACCGACTTCTTAGCGGCATCAGCAGAACGCTGGGAAGGCTATCTTGAGATGGGTTTAACCAACCCGAACGCGACACCAGAGCAAGAGCGTGTTGCGGTTAAAGCGATGGAAACCCTAAACGGTAACTGGCGTGGCGCTGCAGGTGCGATGGAGTTTGACTCTGTGACACCATCCGTGACGGCGCGTTGGTTCTCGGGCAACCAAACTTGGCCTTGGGACACATGGAAGCAAGCCTACGCAATGGCTCACTTCAACCCAGATGTAGCGAAAGATAACATCCGCGCGATGTTCGCTTACCAAATTCAGGCTGACGATCCTGTTCGCCCTTGGGATGAAGGTTACGTGCCAGATCTATTGGCTTACAACCTAAGCCCAGAACGTGGCGGCGACGGCGGTAACTGGAACGAACGTAATACCAAACCAAGCCTAGCTGCATGGGCCGTGATGGAAGTCTACAAGACCACCAGCGATGAAGCTTGGCTAGAAGAGATGTATCCAAAGCTAGTGGCTTACCACGACTGGTGGCTACGCAACCGTGATAACAACGGCAACGGTGTTCCAGAATACGGCGCAGCACGCGACAAAGCACACAACACACCTGAAGGTGAAATGTACTTCACCGTGGTTCGTGGCGATAAACACGAAACAGTCGTAGGCCAAGCTGAACTGGATAAAGTGGTAGCAGAAGGCAACTACGATTACATCGAGAGCCCAGCTCAAACCGCTGCGTCTTGGGAATCAGGTCGTGATGATGCAGCAGCCTTCGGTTTCATCGATAAAGACCAGCTAGACGCGTACGTTGCTAACGGTGGCAAGCGCAGTGATTGGGATGTTGAATTCGCTCAAAACCGCGCTGAAGACGGCACTTTGCTTGGCTATTCATTGCTGCAAGAGTCCGTTGACCAAGCAAGCTACATGTACAGCGATAACAAGTACCTAGCAGAAATGGCTGACATTCTAGGTAAAGACGCAGAAGCGAAAGAGTTCCGTGAAAAAGCAGAGCACCTATCGAACTACATCAACACCTGTATGTTCGACGAAGGCACTAACTTCTTCTATGACATTCGTATTGAAGACAAGCCTTTAGCCAATGGCTGCGCAGGCAAACCGATTGTCGAGCGTGGTAAAGGCCCTGAGGGTTGGTCACCACTGTTCAACGGTGCAGCAACACAAGCTCACGCTGATGCCGTGGTCTCTGTGATGAAAGATACCTCAGAGTTCAACACCTACGTTCCACTGGGCACAGCAGCGCTTTCTAGCCCAGCATTTGGCCCAGATATTTACTGGCGTGGACGTGTATGGGTAGACCAGTTCTACTTCGGCCTAAAAGGTATGGACAGCTACGGCTACCGTGACGATGCGATTGAAATGGCAGGCGCATTCTTCGACCACGCCGATGGCTTGGTACAAGACGGTCCTATCCGTGAGAACTACAACCCGCTAAACGGTGAACAACAAGGTGCTCCAAACTTCTCTTGGAGTGCTGCCCACCTATACATGTTATACAACGATTTCTTTACTGACGCAGAGTAAGTAAAAACCTATACCTGTCTTCTGAAATTCAATGAAAATCTAACCTCATAAATTTCAGACTTTGGCACTCAGTTTCTCGCTGAGTGCCTTTTTTATATCTGAAGTAACGTAAGCGAAAAACAAGCACTTAGACCATTTGGCCTACCATGATCCTTTTACTCTGTTCGTTGTACTCAGCTAACACAGGCAAGCTTTTACTCACAAAAAGCAAAGAGTGCTCTTGCTATGAAATCCCATTCAAAAATTTCATCACCCTCACTGAAATATTGAATTCTGAAGACTTATTCGAATTTTATTTATCCTTATTAGCCTTCCGGACATTAATTTGATAGTCGTTTACTAAATAATAGCTAAACTATAGCGTCGCCTACCCCTTTTTTGAGAAAACCTAAATGCCTAATGCTGATTCCACCCTAAACAAACGTATGGGAATCGTTGCGCTCACCTGGCCAATTTTTATCGAAGTTCTTTTAAGAACCGCACTCAACACCAGTGATGTATTCATGTTATCGGGATACTCGGACAAAGCCGTGTCTGCCGTTGGTGTTATTTCTCAGATATCCTTTTTCCTGATCATTGTCTCGACCATGGTCAGCAGTGGTACGGGTATTCTAATCGCGCAGTACAACGGTGCCTCCCGCACTCAAGAGAGCGCTCACGTGGGTGTAGCAAGTATCATTCTGGCCATTATTGCCGGTGTGCTACTGAGTGTGATTGCCGTTCTTGTTGCTGAATATTTTATCCCGCTTTATCAACTCGAACCTCAAGTCGAACAGTATGCGCAAGAATACCTGTTCATCAGTGGTGCTCTCACCTTCAATGTAACCATAGGTGTGGTTCTCACCACTATTTTGCGCAGTCATGGCTATTCAAAATCACCGATGGTGATCAACATGATTGCTGGCGTTATCAACGTATTCGGTAACTACTGCGCTTTATATCAACCTTTTGGTTTGCCTGTATACGGCGTGCAAGGGGTTGCGACCGCGACCGTCATTAGCCAAGTGATAGGGATGTTGATCTTGATTGGTGTGGTCAAAAGCAAAGGGATTTATCTACCAGTGAAGCAGTTTAAATCTGTGCCGAAAGCCATCTATCAAAAAATCATGAAGATCGGCTCGATGAACGCTGGAGAAGTGCTCTCTTATAACATGGCTCAGATCAGCATTACCTTCTTTGTCGTGCAGATGGGCACCTCTTCACTGGCTGCGTTTACTTACGCACAAAACATCGCTCGTCTCTCTTTTGCGTTTGCACTGGCAATTGGTCAAGGCAGCCAAATCCAAACAGGCTATTACATTGGTAAGGGTTGGATCGACGAGATCACCAAGCGCGTGCAACGCTACTTTGTGGTTGGCTTTATCGCGTCAACCGCGATTACCTGCATGGTTTATGTGTTCCGGTTCGAAATTCTCGATCTGTTCACGCAAGATCCAGAGATCATTGCGCTAACGGCGGCACTGATTGCAGGTTCCATCATTCTTGAAGCTGGCCGAGTATTTAACCTGATCTTTATCTCTTGTCTAAAGGCTGCTGGCGACATTAAATTCCCGATCAAAATGGGTATTCTCAGCATGTGGGGCATTGGGGTTGCCATGAGCTATTTGCTTGGCGTGCATTGGGGTTATGGCGTATTGGGGGCTTGGATGGCAATCGCGATGGACGAGTGGTTCCGTGGAATCATCATGGCCTATCGCTGGCGAGCTAAGAAATGGACTCGATTCTCTTTTTAGACTTTTTAGCCTTCCATTTATCTTCACAAGATCGAAAAACGCCGCTCCTATTTTCAAGGAGCGGCGTTTTCGTTTTTAATGAATCGAACTCACCTACGCGGTCGCAAGTGCTTTCTTACGCTTTGCTAAGCGTGCTGCAATACCAAACAGCATCACAATGCCGCACACACCGTAAACCTGCATGATGGTTGGATCATCAGAGACAAAGCCCACATCAGAGAACATCACGTAAGCACCTAATACCATGTAGAGAATGATAGCCGAAGCCTCGAAACGGAACTCCCAAGGTGTCACATCAATATTCTCATTGACTGGCATCACGTACTCAGACTCACGCGGCATAAAGTAACCAATAATGAACATCAACGCAGTACATACCACGAACAGAATCGCTAATTGATGCAGGAAGTGAATCGGTGTTTTAAACACTAACTGCATTGCTGCGTAAGAACTTACAAACACCACCAACGCCACTTTTGCCGCTATAGCTGGAACACGTTTAGATACATAGCCGACAAACACGATAGTGAAGATTGGCACACTGAAGAACCCCGCCACCATTTGTAGGTATTGGAAAAGGCCTTCTGGCGCATACATGATGAATGGTGCGATACATACCGAGATAATCGCAATCACGACACCAAAAATACGTCCTTTACCCACTAGCTCTTCATCGGTTTTACCTTGTCCAAATAGCGGCTTATACACGTTCAATGCAAACAGAGTCGTTGAGCTGTTCAACACACCATTAAAGGTACTCAAAATCGCACCAAACATCACCGCAACGAAGAAACCCACCAGCGGCTTAGGCAAAACTTCATTCACTAAACGGGTGTACATGGTATCTGGGTTACCCGCATCAGCACCAAACATGTGGAAAGCGATGATGCCTGGAATGATCAAGAACAGGGGAGAGATAACCTTAATCGCACCAGCAAGGATGACCCCTTTCTGTCCTTCTTTCAGGTTCTTAGCACCTAATGCGCGTTGAATGATGGATTGGTCAGTACCCCAGTAATACAAGTTCACCAAAAGCAGACCTGTGAACAATGTTGAGAACGGCAGTGGGTCGCTTTCTGTACCCACAGATTGAAGCTTCTCTGGCGCAGCATAAAGCAGAATATCTAAGCCAGCACCGAAACTCCCCTCGCCCAATACCATTAAACCAAATACAGGGATCATCATGCCGCCAACAATCAAGCCTACGCCATTAATGGTATCTGCAATCACAACCGCCTTTAGGCCGCCATAAATCGCGTAAAAGAAGCCAAGTAAACCAATTGTCGCCGAAATCAGTGCGATTGAGCTAAACTCTGAAAAATTAAGCAGAGCCTGAACATCGAAGATTTCACCCAAAACAACGGCGCCCGCGTAAAGTGTGGTAGGCAAAATGTTGATCACGTATTGGCACAAGAAAAGTAACGTCACAAACTTCTTCACCGACATGTCGTAGCGGCTCTCTAAAAAATCAGGAATGGTGGTGATACCTTGTTTTAAATAACGAGGAACTAACATCAAAGCGATGATCACCAAAGTGACACCAGAAGCCACTTCCCACCCCATTACACTCATGTTGTGGGTGTAAGACTGCGCACTCATGCCCACGAAACTGGTTGCGCTCAAGTTCGTTAAGATAAGTGAGCTAGCAATTAAGCCACCGGTTAAGCTTCTTCCGCCAAGAAAGAAACCATCTTGTGAGGTGTTTTTGTCATTTTTCACTTTGTTGTAGGTAAACGCGACTACAAACCCAGTAAATAACAAAAATGACAGCAGAACTGTAATAGACATTTTGTTTTCCTTAAGTTGAGTTGTTGCGGCAGCAATACCTTGCTGCCGATTATAATTTTTATATTTAGATTTTTATTTGTAGGGGTACTCAGAGTCAGAGATTCACATCTTTTTTAGATGCACAATCAAGGCAGACTCTGGGTCGAGAATAGGTAAGGTCAATCCAATCTCTTTGAGGTTATCGCCGCTTAAAGTCAGTGTTTTATCTAACCATTGAGGGCGTTGCTTCATGAGTTGGAAACTGGTTTGTGGCATCTCCACTAACTTCACTTGATACAGCGCACTGTCTTCCACGCAGCTAATACGAAGTGGTGATGGCAGAGCGTATTCAGGCATGGCCAACTGACACACGGTGATCAGCATTTCATCATCATTCTGCACCCCATAGATGTTCTGGTTTTTGTCCGCGGGATCCATGCGGAAACTACGACCTGAGTGCAAAATATGGCGGAACTGCTTATGCAGAGAGATGTAGTGAGAGAAAGCTTGCTTCTCTTGTTGCGACTCTTTAACCGGGTCAAGTTCAACGCCCATGTGCCCCATCAAAGCGGTGACACCACGCATATTGATACTGTGACGACGATTGGTTGAATGGCACTCAGCAGGGCCAATGTGCGCACCCATAACTTCTGGTGGGAAGAAGTAGCTCATGCCTTTTTGAATGGCTTGTCGTTCCAATGCATCGTTACAATCGGATGCCCAGAATCGATGTGTTCTTTTAAGGATTTCAAAATCAATGCGACCACCGCCTGATGAGCAAGATTCAATCTCGACCTTAGGGTGTGCTTGATTCAGTTGATCAACGAGACGATACAAGGCTTGAGTTTGACCATGCACCGCCGCCTTACCTTGGTGGCCCGGCTGAACTAATTCACGGTTCATATCCCACTTAAAGTAACCGATATTGTACGTAGTCAGAAGCGTATCAAGGCGAGAGAACAAGTAGTCAAAACACGCTTCATTCTGCAAGTCTAAAACATACTGCCAACGACCAGAGGGTTGATGATAACCTTGCAAACCAAGCACCCAATCAGGGTGGTTACGGTATAGGTTTGAGTCTTGGCTGACCATCTCAGGTTCAACCCACAACCCGAACTCCATCCCCTGTTGGTTAACGTGTTCAATCACAGGTTCTAAGCCATTTGGGTATTTCACTTCATCGAGGTACCAATCGCCTAATGCCGTTCGTTCACCATCACGACCAATAAACCAACCATCATCAATAATGAATCGTTCAACACCCATCGCGCTGGCTTCCGTTGCCATCCGCATAATGTATTCCGGTTTATGGTCGAAGTAGATACCCTCCCAAGTATTCAAGTGCACTGGGCGAGGTTTATCGGTAGGGAATTGAATAATGTTGTCACGAACAAACTGCTGAAAACGTTGAGCAATACCGTTCAAACCAGAATTGCTGTAACAGCCATAGAGCCAAGGTGTCTGGTAAGTTGCCTCTGGTTCTAGAATCGATTCACCCGCTAGCAATAACTCTCCCGCTTGTACAAAGCGGCGGCCATCACTACGTACATCAGCGCGCATTTGGTGGTTACCACTCCAACCTAAATGGAAGCCCCACACCAAGCCGTTCTGCTCTGAGAACCCTTGAGTGCCTGCAAACATGCCAGGGAAGTTTTCATGTGAAGTACGACCGCGACGGTTCTCTTGCATGAAGCCGCCGTGTTCAAAACGCTGACGTTGCGTTTGGAACTCATGACACCAACGGCCATGGAACGTCATAAGCTCGTTAGCATGATTCGGCAATGGCAGCGTTGAAGAAAGCTTGTTCAAGTAGTATTTATTGCTGCCTTTATTGGTGACGGTTACACGCTTTTGGACGACGTCAGATTCGAAATCCAGCTTAATCTCTACCTTAAGGTTCAGTTGAGCAACCTTGTCTTCAAGGAAAAAACACGCCTCTTGATCTTGAGCATCGTAACGAACGGTCTTAAAGACAGGAGCCCAATCACTCCCTTCTCTGTGACCTTCAATGCCTGGAGCGTTAAAGTGTCCACTGCCTAACTCAGGGCAAAGAGAAAGTGGCACATCCACATCAAGTCGAGCTTGAGAAATCGGTCTTTCTGTCGAAAGCAGAAGATCTTCATCAATACTTGCGATCTTTGCCCCCCAATGCAAAACCTCTGGAACACGCCCTGATTTAATGATCAAACTATGGTTTTTACTCTTTAAGTGAATAAATTCGTTCATTACTAATCTCTATTGTTTTCGTAAACATAATATAGAAATAATAGTGAACCCATCACGCCAGATTAGTATCCAAAACCCACAAAATCGTGATGTAAATTGGCTTTAATATTCGAAAAATTTGCACAAGATCGACTGTTTCCGGAAACATTTTTAATGTTTTAAAAGACATTTATTTGAGAGTGAGCAGAGTTTAGTTTGGTAAATTTCGGTAGGATTATTTCACTCTAAAATATTCGATGAGCAGAGCGATGAGTATCACCTTCAAAGACGTAGCAAAACTGGCAGGGGTATCTACCCAGACAGTATCTCGAGTAACCAATGGCTCACAAGACGTCGCGGAATCCACCCGCAACAAGGTTAACGCCGCCATAAAGCAACTGGGTTATGTACCCAATAAAGGTGCTCAAATGCTCAGTCGAGCCAAGTCCACCAGCGTTGGTTTAGTCACGCTCGATATGGCACTGCATGGCGCAGCAATGATCGCCAATGGCGTGCGAATGCAGGCTCATGATATGGGTTATGGCGTCGCTTTCTCTGTTGTTTCCGAGCCTAATCTCGCGAACACCCGTGAGGCTATTCGTGAACTGATGGCTCAACAGGTCGACAGCATCATTCTCAATGTGCCTTTAAAGAGTGCAGACGCCGAATTGCTGGTAGAACAATATCAACACTTGAACCTCATCTTCATTGATGTCCCTTCTAACAGCCAAGTTAACTATATATGCGGCGATCACGCCGAGGGCGCAAAGCTGGCGGCTCAGCATCTTATTGAAAATGGTCGCTCTGAATACTTGTTGATCAGCGGGCCTAACGAATCCAGTGCCTCACAAATCCGTCTTCAGAGTTGGTTGGGTGTGCTATCAGATGCAAACTGTCAGGTACAGTTTCAACATCAAGGAAACTGGCAAGCGGAAAGTGGCTACCTTGGCATTCGAGACGCCGTTGCGAAACAAATCCCATTTGATGCTGTGTTGGTCGCCAGTGATCAAATGGCATTAGGGGTTTTACGCGCACTGCAAGAACTGCAGATTCCAGTCCCTGACAAGGTTGCGGTCGTCGGCTTTGATGGCATCGAGGACAGTGCGTTTTTTAATCCACCACTGACCACCATCAAACAAGACTTCACCACGATTGGTCGACAAGCTGTGGTACTTGCAGAGAAGCTCAACGCTAACTCACAAGATGCTTTACTGCAGCACCATATCGAAACTGCATTACTCCCAAGAGAAAGCAGCCAACCTAAGGTGACGGCTCACTATGAAAAACAAGAGATCGAGCAACTGCTGAAAAGAATTCAGACCCTTTTGCCAGAATCGACATAAAAGAAAAAGCGCTAGGGGGAGCTAGCGCTTTAAGACCAACTAAGTCCGTTTAGCCTGGTAGTTTTTTAAGCTATATCATGAGGATATAACCAATTTTTTTACTTAGGTAAATCAAAAAGCCTATTCTTTACGACTGCCTTGAGTCGTAAATTAAGTATAGTCGGGTTCTTATAATAAACCGGATTTTTCTAAAATTAATTCATATGAATTTGACGATTAACCGACACAATAAACTATTCGGAAATCACAGATGAGATCGCATTAGTAATCAACTTTCTAAGTAGTTTATTTTTATCATCTAAATGCTTTGCCTTTCTATAAACAAGCTGGATATCAAAATCTGGAACATCAATAGGTGGCTTCACAGCTAGTAAGGTTTCTTCACTATCAATATCCTTGCGCGCGACTAGCTTGGGGACAATACACAATAGTTCTCTGCCACGAATGAGTCGTTTAACAGTTAAAAAGTTACTGGAAGATATCGCGACTTTCCGGCTTAAGCCGAGTTCACCTAAACGAGTGTCCACTCCCGTCTTTAAAGCCCCTGCAGGGGAAACAAGCGCGTGCTCGACAGCAACAAATTGTTCTAGCGACATCGGCTCCTCAATAGATAGAACCGATTGATCAAGTAAACAAACATGTTGCTCCGTATACAAATGCTTTGTTCGATATTGCTTTGGTACCTCACCAAAGCTGCCTATCGTCATATCAAGCTTGGCATCGTCAAAGACTTGCTGGTAGTTACTCAGGTTTACATTGAACAACGCTACTTGAGAATAAGGAGAGGATTGCTTAATCAGGTCAAACAATATTGGAGCGAACATCTGCTCGGCATAATCAGTGAGACCAATCTTCCAAGTCCCTTTATAAGTCTCTGCATCAAACGATTTAGATAACAGAACTTCAGACTGGATGGTATTCAGTAGCGCGTCCACGGTACTTGATAGTTCAATGGCTCGGTCGGTCGCCTCCATCTTGCTACCTACACGCTCAAACAAAGGGTCATCAAACAACTTTCGTAGCCTTTGTAAGCTATGGCTCATCGCAGATTGGCTGACATAACAACGCTCAGCAGCCTTACTCACGCTATTCGTTTTATACAAAGCCTGCAGTGCAATCAACAAGTTAAGGTCGACCCCTTTCCAGTTAAAATCAGCCACAAATCAATCCCATATCATTCATAATTATAATTAAAACAATTAATTTGAATCATAGTTCAACTCCACCTAAATTACGCTAAACATTTATCTGGAATCGATCATGCTTTCAATTTTTAAAACCTTTTTCTGGCTTGGCTGGATTAGCTTCGGTGGACCAGCGGCACACATTGGCTACTTCCGTAAAACCTTTGTTGAGAAACTGAACTGGTTGTCCGACGAAGAGTACGGGCAGATTGTCGCTCTTAGTCAATTTCTACCGGGCCCAGGTTCAAGTCAGGTTGGCTTTGCGGTCGGCTACAAGAAAGGTGGATTAACAGGTGCTATTGCTGCATTTGTCGGCTTCACTTCCCCATCTGTGATTCTGATGCTGATATTGGCGTTAGTCAGCAACCAGCTATTGGAAGATCCACTTTTCAATTCAATCATTCACGGGCTTAAGTTATTAGCGGTAGTGGTTGTAGCTGATGCAACCTTTGGTATGTACAAAAACTTTTGCCAATCGAAGATAGCGACCGCCTTATGTGTGATTACCGCGATTGTACTACTACTGATTCCAGGCATCTGGCCTCAAGTTTTAGTGCTTCTATTTGCAGCAATGGTTGGCAGTAAGTTCTTGACGTCTCAAGAGCTCAAAACGATACCTTCAACGCAAAAAATATCGGTAACGCCTCTGGTGATTTTTGTTGCTTTGCTGGTTGGTCTGCCTCTATTCAGTGCTTACTCTCAAGGTATTGAAGTGTTTGGCCTGTTCTACCAAGCAGGTAGCTTAGTATTCGGTGGCGGCCACGTGGTACTTCCGTTGCTACAAAATGGTATTGGTGACCAACTGTCTCAAGATGCCTTCCTAACAGGTTATGCAGCAGCACAGGCAGTACCAGGGCCTATGTTTACACTTGCGACTTACTTAGGTTATGTATTGATGCCATCGGCACCGATCACAGGCGCACTACTCGCAACGATTGCTGTGTTCTTACCGGGCTTCTTATTGCTACTCGGTATATTGAAAAACTGGCAGGCGATTGCAAGCAAACCATTAGTTGCTGGTGCACTTACCGGTGTGAATGCAGCGGTAGTCGGGTTACTACTTGCGGCTCTGTATCAGCCAATCTTCACAAGTGCGGTGAGTGGCGGTTTAGACTTCGCTCTGATCATCATAGGTGTGTGGCTACTGAAAACGGTCAAGATGCCAATCGTAGGGCTTGTCGGCATGTTTATGCTATTCGGCGCTCTTACTGGCTTTGTTAACTAAAGATCTAACCGAAGCAAGAAGTTAGTGAATACCTAACTTCTTGCTTACGACTGAACGATAGGAGCCGTCGAACCTTTAACTAGCAGGCTTGATTCCATGGAAGTTAAAAAACAAATTGCAATCAATTAGCGGGATTGGGCTTAACGGCCAAAAAGAGTGTTTATTATCAGGGAGATAGTACTTTAAAAAGGCGATCAAATTATTGCAGGGATTAACATGTTCTCTCGCCATAATGTAATCGTAGTTCCACCCCTTTTTCACTCCAAGTTTTCTTGTCGTCATATAACGACCAACCTTCCATGCAATACCTGGGTCTGTAGGAATCAAAATGGACAAAGTGCCGCCCGGCTTTAATACCCTAAGCCATTCTTTAATCACAAGATGAGGCTCATAAAGGTGTTCCAATATATGTGTCGCAATAACACGATCAAAGCAGTTGCTTTCAAAGTCTAACGCTCGTGCATTCGTTACATTAAAAACGAGCTTGTCATAAGTACTGGTGTTACTGAGTTGCCTTTTTGCCACTTCAAGTGCGGCAGAATCGCCATCACTGACCGTATACTCGTCAAAACTATGCTGAACATGTCTCAAGTGTTCACCCGTTCCTGAACCCACTTCTAGCACCTTCGAGAAATGATCTCTGTTACTGAAAGGCTTCTCACACGCTATATGACCCGCCCTCATCACATAGCCTGTTGTACTGCTTTCGTAGACTCGCTCGTCATATTCATCACTGAAACGGGACAAATAATCGAGCCACTCCTTGTCTTCATCCTTGTTTATTCTCATTCCTGAATCCTATTGAGATGGCTTGTGATCGTGACTTCTTAATATTGAAAGGATCCTCATCTCTCGTCTGCCGCGCGACACGTTGTCGAGTATCAAGCCGCAAAAGAAAGACATCACCGCGATAAGTGCAATTGAACTAGACAGAATAGCTGTTGGGACTCTTTCAACGAGCCCGGTATCAATAAAATCGATAATAACGGGAATCCCTAATCCTAATGAAATAAAACAAAGCAACACTGACAACACACCGAAAAAAAACATCGGCTTTACGTCTCGTAGCAGGAACAAAATAAAGTTGAGGATTTTGATCCCATCACTCAATGTATTCAGCTTACTCGCCGTGCCTTCAGGCCTTGAGTGATAATGAGTGGGTACTTCTTTGATCGACATATTGTGGTGCAATGCATGCACGGTTAGTTCCGTCTCAATTTGAAAGCCGTCACTGAAAATAGGGACCGTTTTTACAAACCGGCGACTCATCACTCGATAGCCAGAGAAAACGTCATTCAATTGAGCATTGAACCCTTTATTTATCAGAGTCGAAAACATCTTATTACCCAAAATATGTCCTGCAGGATAAGCCTCGGAAGAGCGCTCTCGACTGCCAATGATCATATCGAGCTGTTCAGTAACCAGTTGTTCAATCAGTGTAGGGCAAATGGAGGCGTCGTAGGTATCATCACCATCAGCCATAATATAAATATCAGCATCAATATCTGAGAACATCCGTCGCACAACTTCACCTTTGCCCTGACGATACTCATGGCGAACAACAGCACCAGCTTGCAGCGCCTCTTCGACCGTGCCATCAGTAGAGTTATTGTCGTACACATAAACCGTCGCACTTGGTAGTGCACGTTGAAAGTCAGCCACCGTTTTTCCAACCGCTCCGGCTTCGTTATAGCACGGGAGTAACACCGCTATGGTTTGATTCTTCATGAGCTCTCCCTGACTCGAAACACTCGGTACCCATTTTCAATATTGTCGTACACAACATCTAACCAAGTTGGCGTATCTGAGCTGTACAGCTTATTGATCAATGCCTCCTCGCTAGCCGAGTCCTTTAAAATCAACAAATGCGGATCATTGCCAATAACAATGATATCGATGCTTTTCTCTATGATTTTCCGTTCGGCTAAGCTCAGATCTTCCTCTAGCATTACTTCAATAAGAAATTGGTTCCCAACAATATTTCGATGGTAAGGAGCAGCAATAATTCGATTATCCGTTTTTGCCAACACTGGAGCCCCCGTTTCAATCCCTGAAAGTATGGTGTGCGAATTTATATCGTTATCTTTTAACACCTTATGAATCTTCAGAGATTGCTCCTTTTGATCAAGAGTAGTTGTAATTTCTTCGGTTGGCGACAACGCGAGAATGACAAAGGCGACCGCTAGTGGTGCTCCAGAAGTAATAACCGCTGCTTTTATGATGGAGGAACGGATGTAATCTGCTAACTGAAGAATCACGTATGCTTGGAGGGGAGCCGCTAGCACAAAACACAACCTCATGACTCTAATCTGCCAAAAGATCGCAAGGGCTAAATTGAACATAAAGATGAGATACAAAATTGCGCAGTGGTGATTTTTACGCTTAAAAAGTGGATACAAAGTGGCAGGAATCACGAGCAAAGCGTAATTCTCTATCGAGAAAAAACCATGACTTGCGACATATCTAACGACCGATTTCGCTTCCGTCACTTGGTCTAACCAATAGACTTTAAGTATTGGAGGGTAATCAATTAACAACGCACTGCTGAGTGATGGATAAAGCACTGCCACTGGGATTAAAAATAGAACAGCTAGAAATACGAACAGAAAAACCTTTTGCAGTAGACTGTTATCTTCATTCATAAACCGATGATAAACATTAACGAAAAGCCAGCCACAGAAGAAAAGGATGATGAGAACAAATGATATTTCGTCGTACTTAAAAACGAAAAACTCATCGTAAGGCCGATTTAATAAAACCGCACAAATCCCAAACAGAGCGGAACTCGCATACAACTTAGAGATATAGCCAAACCACTCATGGCGAACAAGACCGTAATACACGGTGTAAATCGCGAAAAAAAACATGAATAGCAAAACATTATCAAGCCCCGTCCATAAAGATAGAGACAGCAAGATAGATTGCGCATACACACGCCACGCATGGCGCAACTGCTCATGATTCAATGGCGTTAAAGCTAGAAATAGGACCGCGAAGACCAGCTGAATATTATGATGATCAATAGAACCGGGTAAAAAATGGATAATTGAAGGCGAAGAAATCGCAAACATCATACTAATAAAGCGATACTTGGCACCGAAGAGGTGGTCAGCTAGGTAAAAGCATGACAGCGAAAAAAGTAGCAAGTAAAGCAGAGGGACAAGAGAAATGGATATTGTATAAGCAAGATTATCATCGACGATAAACAACAATGGAAAAGCTACGAGCGATAAGATTAAATCAGGAAAGCGAGACCAATGAATAACAATGCCATCAGCGGCATTAAAATTATTCATTGGCTCTAGGTACCAATGTCCAGTTGCCATCCAATCCTGAAATTGAACGAAACGCATATAGTCGTCATTATCATTCAGGTTAAGAGCTGAAACACTCTCCCACTTGTAAATAAAGATCACTGTGGCACAAACTAGCCAAATGACAGAGATAACAATGATATCTTTATTAAAACTCTCACTTTTAGGCGACATGAATATCCTTTTCACTGAGCCAAAATTTAAACGACTATTGCTCCATCTCTCTCACTTCCGCTAGTGCTCTGTTTAAGTTTTCGTTCGCAACTCTGTAATACGATGGTTTCTTGTCTATTGCTTGCTGAAGGTAAGGAACGGCTTCATCCGGCTTACCTTGTAATATTAGGAAATACCCTACATTATTCAACGCTTCAGGCGTATCCATATGTCGCATAAACATATTAGTGGCTTTCTTAACATCACCGGAAGCCAGATAAATGAGGGCTAGATTGTTTTGGGCCTTCTCACTATTTGGCTCTAACTCTAGAGCTGAACGCGTGTACTGATACGCTTCCTTGTAATTGCCGTACATGTAATGGGAGTAGCCCATATTCAACAGAGCTTTGAATGAGTTTTTGTCTATCTGCAGTGACTTTTTGAAGTACTCTTGAGCTATCTGATGCTTTCCGTCGACATCTTCCAACACACCAATTCCCATATATGCTGATGCAGGAGACATACTGTCAACCTTCAAGCTAGCGACTTCACTTTGGCTTAACGCTTGGTGGTTTTTAATCGTTTCACTGCTTTTCAAACGAACTTGGTCGGCATTAATCGCTTTAAAGAAATAACTTCGACCTTCATCCGTTCGTCGCTGCTTCGTATACAAAACGCCTAATTCCTCCAGTACCTCGGTATGTGCTGGATTGAAATCTAAGGCCGCCAAATACGCTTTCTCGGCAAGCGCCGAGTTGCCACGAGATGAATGGATTTTACCTATAGTAAACAGCGTTTTGTCGTGAAACTCTTGCTCAGGAAAAGACAGAGAGCGGATGTATTCATACAAGGCTAGATCGATGTTGTTGTCCCTTAATGCTACATCACCACGCATGATCGCTTCTTTCTCACTCAAAGGAGGGTCATCATTCGTTAACGTATCTATCGGTTTACCGGAATACAGTTCTGCATCAAATTGATTCGTTGGCTCATCAGATGATGCACAACCGAGTAGTAGTATTGGTAGGAAAAGTAGAAGGAACTTATTGTATAACATCATAAACTTGCTCCCGGCGCACTCAATGCGTCCATTACGATAAGTAGTCCTGGGCCAAGTGCAACAATGAAAAAACAAGGCCAAATAAAAATCAGCATAGGAAATAACATTTTGGTCGGTATTTTCGCCGCAATTTCTTCAGCGGCTTGCTGACGTTTATCTCTAAAGTCTTCAGTATAATCACGAAGCGTTTGCGCTAAGCTACCGCCCATTCTCGATGCATGAGAAAGCAAAGAAACCAACCCTTCCAATTCGACTAAACCGGTTCGCTCGATAAGCTGTCTAAGCGCATCAGGCATAGTGACACCCGCTTGGATTTTAGCAAACACAGTCTCTAGTTCATCCGCAAGTTCCGGCTGAGAGACATAGATCTCAGATGCGACACGTCCAAGGGCTGCATTAAAACCAAGCCCAGACTCGGTACACACAACAAGAAGATCAAGCGCATCAGGGACACCATTTCTTATTTTTTTCTGACGCTCTTTTTGTAACTTGTTCAGAATAATATTTGGCGTAAATGTTCCGAGAAAAACACAAGTCATGATGAGTAAATTATTGTAATCTCCACCCAACGATATGTAATAGACCATAAAAGCAGCGACGATGCCTATTAAACTAGATAAAACCTTCAACGCGTAGAAAACTGATAACGAGCTCTTCTCATGGAACCCAGCATGCATCAGCTTTTCTGAGTAAGTTTCATTGTCCTTTTTATTACCTTTACTTATAAAGGGGCTTAATGATTCTAACGTATTAGAAAAATCATAAGGTTTTCGACCACCAGTACTCCCCTCTTCAGATATTTGTCTTAGCTTCTTATCTAAAGGAGATCTAGCACCTAAAAACAAGAACCCAATAGTCAATGTTAATAAGACAGTAGTGAGCAAAATCATCGCATAGATAACAGCCTGAGAGCTGATCCCAAACTCTGCTAACATCTGCTTCCAGACTTCAATATTTAATAATTCCATAAGTTAAATCTCTATACTGATGATCTTTTTAATCCACAAGGCTCCGATCGCCAAGAGAACAATACCGACACTGACCATCGATAGACCGCGAGGATCTTTGTAAAGTGGCTCGATATATTCAGGACTGGCTACCTTTAAGGCAAAAAATAAACCAAAAGGGGATAAGGTTAAGATCCATGCTGACAGACGGCTTTCAGCAGAGAGCGTTTTTACTTTCCTTTCTAACTTAAAGCGGGCTCTTAGTACTTCAGATACCTTTTGCAGGTTCTCTGATAGATTCCCCCCAGTTTCTTTTTGTAGCATTACTGCACTAGAAAAAGCCAACATTGATACGGTGGGAACTCGCTCTGCCATCTGTAAAATAGCTAAACGTAAGTCATAACCGTAATTAAGTAAGTTGTAGGTATTTTTAAACTCAGCACCGATAGGTTCAGGAAGTTCTTCACCAACTTCATTAAATGATTGAACAAGCGGTTGCCCTGCTTGCAGTGCTCGTCGGATAATATCTAAAGCCTCTGGAAGTTGCTCTTCGAATCGAGCCATTCTATAAGCCACTCGATTTTGTACATACAGATAAGATATAACCCAAACAGAAATGAATGCTGCTAAACTAATAAACCATTCTTGATTGGTCATTATTGATATCAATGTGAGCAAGACACCACAAAGAGAAACAATAAGTAAAAACCGGCTCAATGCTAATTTAAAACCAGCTAATTCCAACATTTTTTTTAATCCAGCAAAGTATGGAATAACTATTAACTTACGGTCTATAGGAGATAATTCTTTGTTATAATGTTCTTTTAATAAAGATAGACTCTCTTCATCGATATTACGTTGCGCCTCCTTCAAACGCCGAGACAACTCTTTATGCTTCGCTTTTTTCCCTGCAGCAGGTAATAACAAAGCTTGAGAGATAAAAAGCACCGCAATGAATAACAGACCTAATGAAACGCTTACATTATCCATAACCTCTCCTTAACCGTGAGTCTCAGTAAAGAGCTCGAAAGGCAGGTCGAGTCCACGTTTGACTAACTGGTCATGATATTGAGGAACTACCCCCGTTGCTGTGTAATAGCCGATAATATTGCCATCTTCATCAATACCTTGACGTTGGAAACGGAAAATTTCCGACATCGTAATCACCTCACCTTCCATACCATTGATCTCTTGGATGCTCACCATACGACGCTTACCATCTTCTTGTCGTTCCATCTGTACGACGAGGTGGATAGCCGAAGCTATTTGAGCTCGTAAGTTTTTGGTTGATATGTTCCACCCAGCCATCGAGAACATGTTTTCGACACGGCTCAAAGCATCACGGGGGGTATTCGCGTGAATAGTAGCAAGAGATCCATCATGGCCCGTGTTCATCGCAGCCAGCATATCAACCGCTTCGCTACCACGAACCTCACCAACCACGATTCGGTCGGGGCGCATACGCAGGGTATTTTTTACGAGTTCTCGCTGGTTGATTTCGCCTTTACCTTCAAGGTTTGCTGGGCGAGTTTCCAATCGAATAACATGAGGTTGTTGAAGTTGAAGCTCCGCAGAATCCTCAATGGTAATTATTCGTTGATCACGTGGAATAAAGCCAGAGAATATGTTTAACGTGGTGGTTTTTCCTGAACCTGTACCACCTGAAATCAATATATTGAGCTCGCCTTTTACTGCAGCTTCAACAAACTTAGCCATTTGGGGTGAAACTGAATTGTAGTCAATAAGGTTATCCATCGTTAAGCGATCCACAGCAAAACGGCGGATAGAAACAGAAGGGCCATCAAGTGCGAGAGGAGGGATAATAGCGTTCACACGTGAGCCATCAACCAAGCGCGCATCTACCATAGGTGATGCTTCATCGATTCGGCGACCAACCTGGCTTACGATACGGTCAATGATATTTCTTAAGTGGCGATCATCAAGAAAAGTATACGGCGTCTTTTCAAGTTTACCTCTTCGCTCGACATAAACGCTTTTAGGACCGTTGACCAAGATATCTGAAACGGTTTGGTCAGCGAGTAAAGGCTCCAACGGCCCAAGACCAAACACCTCATCTTCTATCTGCTTTATAACCCGCTTTCGCCCTTCAGCACTCAGCGCATGACTACCATCGTCAGCCATCAACTGTAAAACGGCTTCATGCAAGTCAACCTTAGCCCGCTCTTTTTCCAAACTTGAGAGTAATCCTAAATCTAGGGTCTCAAGCAGTTGCTTATGAAAAAAGTGTTTGATTGATAACTCTTGCTCTAACACTTTTCGAGCTTCATCAATCGCCTTTTCCTTTTCTACATTCGCTTCAGAACTGCGAGATTGACTAGACGTATCAACACTGGATAAACGCTCAACAGGGTTGGTATCTTCTGAGTCATGCGAAATCTGTTCTACTCTTTTTTCAAACTCTGGATTTACATTTTTTCGTTTAAAGAACATCACAATCCCTCGTGTTCACTATTCATCTACCCGTTATGAAAACCACTTTTTCAACCAGCCTTTTTCTTCTTGCTCTGGTGGTGAAAGAACGTGAGACAAATCGATGATAGAACGAGTAATTGAGCTTTTCTTTCTCGACTGAACTAACGGTTGCCCCAAATTGGCACTCTCTAGTGCCACTTTAAAATCATTAGGCATCAGGTGGATGTCGTGATTGCCCACCGCCTGCTCAATGTCTTTTAACTTTATAGAATGTCGTTTTTCGTAACGGTTAAGGATTACCTCTATTGCGTCGCTTTGTAAGCCGTACTCAAACTTCAGAGACTTAATTAATCTACTTGTGTTTTTTACTGACACTAAACTCTGCTGTAAAACCAGAAGCACTTTCGTTGCAGGTGATATAGCAGATGCAAATACATGATCTAACCCTCTAGATAGGTCGATCACCACATAAGGGTAAAAACGGCGCAATATAGGCAGCAGTCTGCCTATTTTTTGTGCCTGCTCGAAATCATCAGCATTGTTTTCATGTTTAAAGCTTAGAACATGAAGACCAGATTCATGTTTATTGACCAAAGTACCTAAGGAGATTTCATCTAGGTCATTCGCGCTATTTATTGCATCAGAAACGCTGTAGGTGGGAATAATATTTAAGTAATCAGGAATTACTCCAAATTGGAGATCAATATCGAGTAAGAGAACTTCATTTGGGTGTTGATTAGCCATCTCAATAGCGGTATTTAACGCTAAAGTGGTTGCTCCCATCCCTCCCTTGGTGTTCAAAAACAAGATAAATTCTCCATAACTGGAGTTTTCAAGCTTTTCGGAAGCCGTTTTCTTAAGCAAAGGGAGTAAGTCTGAAATAGTGACATTATGAGATAAGAAATCTGAGGCTCCTAAGCGAAGCGCAATTTTTAATGACCCGTTATCACTTTCGTCCCCGAGTACAACTAAAGATAAATCCTTATCCTCGAGCGATAAATCATACCCCTGTAACTCCACCATTTTTTGTGCCCAACTTCCACTTGCTTCTACAAAGATAAGCTCTGGAACATCAGCATTTTTTAGGTATTCCTCGCTCATTGCTGCGAGAGAAAATGATGTAACATGTACATTTCGACATTTCTTTAATTCAAGACTCATATGTGAAAGAAAACCTTCTGAGCTGTATATTAACCAGACCTTAAGGTTTGTTTTCAAACGCACAATATCACTCTCATTTGGCGTTATTTTAATTGCTTCCCCCATGCTACAACTCCTGTATAAAATAACTCATGGACATCTATTCCTTGTTTCGGAATCAGCTCTAACAACTCCTAAACTCTCAGCTGGCAAAATAGTTTCGAACGAAGGAGCTGTAAGATACCCACTAGTACCAAAAAAACTCAAATCTCCGATTAACTGAACGCCATATCCAGTTGCACTCGCCCTTACAAATTTAATGGTACTAAATACTGGATCAGTGTCGTAACCTGACGTAATTTCATTCCCATCAATATCTAAATAAGCAACTTCTAAATTGGCAGCGGTAAATCCTACAAGAGGAATATCTCCCACAACCATTGCGGCAATATTATCTCTATCTGCTACATAGCAAACCGTTGCTAACCTTGCTGCTTTCCTCGTGGCTTCACTTACCATCTGCAACGAAAACATATAGGCACCCAATGCCAAGATTATAAAAATCAAGAGAAAAATCAGCCATGACACTAATGTGAACTCTATGATAGCAAGCCCTTCAATACACCTTTTTGACTTTCTCATCACAGCACCCTCATAACCGAAGTGACGCTTAACGGAATCGAAAAACTCTCCGAGGAAAAGGGAATAGACAAGAAATGTGGAACATAATCATAGGTAACACTTACCCGTACATAACTATCTCCTGACGGTGGCGTAACGGTAACATCTGCAGTCGTCAATGAAGATAACACCGCAGTCCCTACACTATTCTGTCCGTAAACCACCACATTTTGAATTTCGGAAGTCGGCGCAATAGTTCCACCGATCGTTCCATAGACTTCACTAACTGCGTAACGAGCACCGTTTTGCACAGATTTAGATATCACATTGTAATGGACTAAAATATTGCCAAATTCCAGCACCAATATCAGAAAGAACAGTAATACCGGGGTCGCTATAACCACCTCAATGGCTGCAAAACCACCCTGTAATTTATTGAATAGTTTCATGGTTACGACTCCCCACTATCTGGGTCCTTATACAATACGATTTTGTATGTCCCTTCCGTAGTCGAGTTAGTACTGCCAGATCCGCTAGCTACGCTACAAGAGTGTATAAATTCACCAAAAACTGCAGGCGTTCCTGAGTTATTGGTCGGCGCTTTTTGTAGCAAGAAGAAACAACCAATTTTGTTCACCGTAAATTCAGTCGCACCGCCACTTTTACCTGAACAATCCACCATAGGTATAGGTAATATACGACGCCAAGCAACACCATTAGCCGCACACCCAGAACCATTATTAGCTATGCATGTGTTAGTCGCTGATTCATATTGAGCATAGGTATAACTGCCGTCAAAATCGATATCTCCCGTACTAGCATCGATCGTAATCTCATTAGTAGGCTCAGTCGTTACATAATCAGTGGGGTAATCTGATGCCGATAATCCTCCACCATAATCACCAAATCGAGTATTTAAGCCATCACCGGTAGGACCAACCGTTCCTCCTGGTTTGGTGGTTATATCGTCACCTATTGCAACAGGATAACTATAGTCCCCCCCTAGACCTTCTTTTACCGTTTTACCACCAGAGCCAAAGTCCAATAGGTGGTAATTTCCATTACCCATTTCAGATAGTTTGTTATCTCCAACTTTCAAAGCATGAACGGTACCGACTTCATAGCCAAAAACATTCGTTATTTCTTCACCAGTTACATCATGAAAGCCATCTTCAGGATCTATATCATTGTCAGATGTCCCATCACCAATACATACACCTATTGGTACAACGTTATTTACAACTTCTTGCCCTGAACTGGGGCCCGCAACAGCACTAGCAGATACCTCTTTATCAAGGCCAAATAATTGAATAAAGAATTCACTCATACCCAATGAATCTACTCGAACACGCACATAAACATCATCGTCGATGCCAAAAGTAGCCGTGCCCGTAAAGTCTTGAGGATCATTAGAGTAATCGATACTGATTGAAGCGGTTGAAAAATCAAACTCGTGGTTTCCCGTCGAGCCAGCCATGGCATTTAATGCAGTGCCAACCTCGGCATCTACTGCATCTTTATCCTTACTATTATCCAAAATAGTTGCGGCAGCTAAAGCAGCTGAATCTACCGCATTTTGTAACCGTGTTTTGTTCACAACCATATGGTTGATATCTACAGCTAACGCTGAGACAGCTAAAAAAACCAACAAAGCGGCTGTAATCATGACTACGACTAAGCCTTGTTGCTTTTTGGGGCTTTGTGATACTCGATACAACATGTGAGTACCTCCAGATTTAGTTAAACTCTTCTAGGATCTGGCTACTACTGCTTCCGGACAGATCATTTTCACCTCTGCCAACATATCGGTCGTAACCAGCCTGCATCCGCTCCCCTGTACCGTCCGGTACTTCGAGTAGATTCTCTTGGGTCGCATTAGGGTTATATGTTTGTTCTGTTTTCACTAGTGCTACTGAATGTCCCAAACGGGCATCATTAGCACAGCCAACTAGCACCATCACGAGAAAGACCATCATTATTCTAATCATATCTATCTCCTTATAAATCATGACCAAATGAGCCTTCACTACCGCCGTCGGTTGGCGATACGGCCTGTGCTGATTGAGATTGCTCTGAAGTGGATTCAGACGGTTCAGCAATGTAAGCGCTTCGGCCTAACAAATAATATTCCAAGTCATTAGGGTCGACGAAAGCATCTGTTGGTAATGTCACTTTCGTGCGGTCGATTGGCTTGGCAAGCCTTGGAGTCACAAGAATAACCAGTTCGGTTTCGCCAGATACATACTCTTGGCTGTTGAAAAGCTGCCCTAAAATCGGCACATCACCAAAGCCTGGCATCTTGTTGCTGATATCTCTCACATTCTCACTCAGTAAACCTGCAATACCGATAGTCTGGCCATCTGCTAACTCAAGAGTTGAAGATGCACTACGACGCGTAATAGGTGGAATGAAGTAAGTCGCGTTGGTAGTACCAGGATCAATCGTTAGCGAGCTACTATTCGCAATTTCACTCACATCAACAGCCAAGTTCAGGTTGATTTTTTTATCACTAAGAACCGTTGGGATGAATTTCAGCCCTACACCATATTCTTTATATTCAATGGTGATGCCGTCTTCATCAGGCACAGGGATTGGGAACTCACCGCCCGCTAAAAATTCAGCTTTTGAACCACTTAACGCGGTTAGATTCGGCTCAGCCAAAACTTTGGCTACACCATTCTGCTTTGCAACATCCAAAGCAAAGGTAAACAATGTATTGCTATCGATAAAAGAACCTAAAATCCCATAATCTGTTGAGGTGGGAATATCAAAAATCGGCGTTGCACCCAATACACCAGCAGGCACAGAAGACGCTCCCCATGAAAAATCAGAACCACTGGTTTGGAAGAAATGGAAGTTAGCATCGAATTTTCGAACTAAGCTTCTTTGCACTTCAGCGACAGTGACCTCTAGCATGACTTGCTGAGCACCACCAATCGACATTAAGTTGATGACCCCAGTCGCCGCAGCTTGCTCACTACCACTCTCTTTTGACTCATCTGCGGTTTGCCCGGAGGAGTAAGTTTCTGCAATTCTCATCGCGACATTCATCTGCTGTTGGTTGCTCACCTGACCGCTCAGCAACAAACGGTTTTGCGCACTATGTACTTCGATAGTTTCATCAGGAAGGAACTCATATAACTTCGCCTTTAAACTATTAAGATCATGAGTAACCTCAATGTTAATAGACTCAATCAACCGACCTCGAGAGTCCCAAGCCATTAGGTTTGTCGCACCTAATTTTTTACCAATTAAAAACACTTCATTTGATTTTAAAATTACAATATCTAAAACTTCAGGATCACCAAGAGAAACCTTCGCCGCTTTTCCCGACAGCACGACATGCGTAGATTTATGATGTGGAACCGTGACTGTTTTTCCCGTTTGTAACGCCGCAACACTGGCCGTCGAAATACAAATTAGGCTCAAAACACACGCAATTAATATTCTCATATTTCACCTCAATCCTTGACGCGCACATTAGATGTTTCTGTACCTTTGATAATGGTGACACTTGGTCTAGGCACATATCGACGAACCACTTTTTTCTCAACTTCATGTGGGTTTCTCAAAGTCAGCTGAATACTGCCTTTGCTTTTAGCCGTGAGAAGTTTCTCGGCCTCTTTCGGCGTCATCTCAAGAGTTACCGCTCGTACAATAATTGGACTGTTTTCATTCGTTTTAGCCGTTTGATCTACAGCCAAAACCTTAATATCTTTAAGAACCGTTTGAGTAGCTGCAGAATTTTTTCCGTAAGAAACCGTATTGAGAATATCAACCTTGTTACCCGGTAATAAGAAACCTGCCACACCAATAACATCATCAACACGTATCGTTACCGCACGTTTATTTTCAGGGATAAGAGCTGCAAGCGTTGACCCTTCTCCTGGTACAGTAAATCGTAACTTGTGAAGCACCTCTCCGGCATAAATGGTATTAGCGACAACCTTACCGATTAGCTCAGATTGATCCGAATAGTTGTTTTCATTGATCCAATCAACTTCCATCAACTTCGTCGTTAAATACTGCTCTTCAATTATGGTTCCAGCTTCGATTTCTTGTGAGGCGACAACAACGGGGTGACGCTCGACCGTTTCAACTTCAACGGTTGGCTGAACTTGATCATCCATCCACTGCTTAGCAAAAAATACAGCCGCTAAGCCGAATACTACGGACAGTAAAAACAGTAGGAAAACTTGACTCTTATTCATTATTCTCTTCCTCGTGTCCATCAGAGGTAAAATAAACTTCCCATGCCATGGAAAGAATATCGAATGTGATAACAGGTGGTAGCTGCTCAAACGAAAGAATATCTTTGCTTATACCAACGAGATCTTTCGGTAAACATGGGAAAAGTGGCACCTTAAGCAGCGTGTGCATTTGAGACAAACGCTCAAAAAAACCGTCTTGAAGCTCGACCTCTTTATCAGCAACGACGCTCATCCATAAAGCTTCATAATCTCGCTGATTAAGTGGCTTGAATTCAATCTTGTAACCTAAACGACGTAAAAAGGCAGGATCGCTTATTTTCTTGGGGTTTAGATTGGTAGAAAAGGCAAGAGTTAATACAAATGGCATCGTAATTTGCTGACCGTTGGGCAGCGATAGATAATCAAAAGCGTACTCCATCGGCACTATCCATCGATTCAGCAATGTGTCTACAGGCATAGGTTGACGGCCAAGATCGTCTATCACGAAAATTCCATTGTTTGCCATCATCTGTACCGGGGCTAACCAGACTCGACTGTTTTCTGAGTGATTCACCTCAAGCATATCCATGGTGAGCTCACCACCGACCTGGATATTCGGTCTCTCACAGTTAAGCCAGCGCTTATCGTATTGATCTTTTAGCGAGATAGCTTTGGTACTGCCGTTTCTATCTAAAGGTTTATGGTGTTGTGCAGAGAAAACCTTGATGATATTGCCAAGCGCATAGACGGCATAAGGAATAAACACCGAAGTGTGCAAAGCGTTGACAATACGGCTAGCAACAAAGGTTTTACCAGTACCAGCATGCCCATATAACAAAAGGGCTCGCCCTGAGTTTATTGCCGGCCCTAGGACGGAAATCATTTTATCGATGCCATAGACATCACTTAACGCCGCCTCGACATGTGGACGAGTCACGAGCTCAGCCCTAAGGTCTTGCTGCTTGACCACCTCACTATATTGCTCAAGAGAAACTGGGGCTGGACCTAAATAAGCATCACGCTTGAAAGCTAAATCGGCTTCTTCTAGCCCTTTCTCTGAGAGAGAATAACGAACATGACTATGTGATGCAGATGAGAGAGAAAGATCTGAGGTAGGTTGAAAAACCTCAATTAGAGATTTTTTCCTCAATACCGCCAAAGCACTTTCCACAATATGAGTCACAACACATATATGGTTGGAAAGTTCTAAAACGTCCGATTTAGGGTATGCAGACAAATGCTTAAGTACGAGATTTTCAATCACGACTTCAGGAATTCCCAACGTATCAAGTGATGTTGGGACAACAGGAGCTGATATTTGCGGTTTTAATGTTGTTGAAGCCGTATGCCCTATAATATCCATTATATTATTCCTCTCCACAAAGCTTACCAACAACAGCTTTAATTAAAATAGCTATACATCGCTAATCCTATGACAACAGAGGGGGCAAAAGGCATTGTCACTTTATTTAAGTATCGATTATGAAAATTAGTACGCTCATCTTTGACTGGTGAAACACCACTCAATAAAATAAGTTTATTTTGGAAATAACCTTTAATGCTGACACTACTTGAGTTAGCGTAGTTATACAGTAAATAAAAGGATCCGATCATCCCAGAAGCAAGTAAGATAAAGTACGATGCATCAAGTATTTGTCCCCACCCAAGATACATTCCAACAACGCCCAATAACTTCACATCACCTGCAGACATTGCTCTCATAAAATACAAAAGCAAACCAAACCCAAAAAGTACTGCAAACCCTGCTAATGAAGACAAGAAAAAGCCCAACGTATAATTGCTATCAAACATTGACAAAAAATAAACAAACAAAAGAAGTATCAATATTTTATTAGGTATACGATGCTTCTCAACATCGTATACCGAAACTGCAATTAGCAGCGCCCAAAAAGCAGAAGGCTCATTAATCATATTTTCTATTTATACACTCGATATAATACTCTGGAACTTACTAAGTAAGGCTGTTGCCATTCCAGAAAAAATAAATCCAACAGCAAGAACAAGTGAAGCAGCACCAATCACGTATTCGACCGTAGTAAGCCCTTTTTGCTGTCTTGCTCTTTTCTTATCCATAATCGTATCAACCACTACTCGTAGTGTTACCAACGTTAGCAACAATAGCGTTTAATTTATTTGCCAGAGTATTACCTAGGCCAGAAAATACAGTTGTTAAGCCTAAAACCAATAATGCTGCACCGATTACATACTCGATTACAGTCAACCCTTCTTCATCTTTCATGAATTCTTTGCAATTATTCAAAAACTTACCCATGACAACCTCTCCTTGATTTTCATAACAGGCTTCGTTTACCTGTAAAGTAAATCTAGAGGTGAGTCACACATTCGGTTAGGATTTTTTTGCCATTTACTTGCACTTTTTTGTTGTACTTCTAATCTCTGTAATAACTCCCTTATTTCTAAATTTTCACATCTGGCCCTTTATATATGATACAGGTTTAGTAGAAATGAAATTAATAACACCACTGCTATCAGATATAGATAGCGAGTTTAATTCAATTATTATAAATAAAATTAGTCGCTACTTCCCTGTGGAAAATTTTCAACAAGATATATCAGTTATCAGTAACTTAGATGTAATAATTGTATTTTTCATTTTAAATAGAGAAAGTGAAATTCAATTACTTACCATGGCATTATCTATTTGTAAAAACCTAAACAAGCGGATAGTTTTAATTTCTCCATTTGAGATACCTAATATCATTCGAAATCATAAGAATATATTTTTCATTATAGAAACGAGTAACAATCATCTGACCAGTGCCTTCGAAGAATTAAAGAGTAAAACACAGCATATCTTTGAAGCACACTTCGACCTCGATAGAGACATGAATAGCAACAACCAGGAGCCGACCAAGCAGTTTACTTCTGAAGTTGTTAATTTTGTTATGGATAACATTAACAAGGAAATAAGAGAAACGGACATAGCTGAAAAATGTCACTGTTCAGCAACCTATTTTTCTAAAAAGTTTCATCTACACTTTGGAGTAAGCTTTAGAGACTTTGTGTGCGATAAACGAATACTGTTAGCCAAAAAGTTGATTGAGGCGGATACCGAATCAAAAATAGCTGTAATTTCTTATCAATGTGGCTACAAGGATGTGTCGTATTTTTCAAGAATTTTTAAGAAAAGGACGGGCGTAACCCCTGCAAGCTACAGACGTGCCTGCACAGATAACAGAAAACGCTAATTTTACTCCCTAAAAGAAAAAATCATGGTACATTTAACATGATTTTAACAAAAATAACCAAAAATAACTTAGCGAAAAACATGGAGTTAGACAATGATTCAGCCTAACGAGTTTAGCCAAGAACAAGCAACAGCTCTCCCTACACCCAATGACATGATTTTAAAATGGGCAGAAGATCGCCCAGATGAAGTCTATTTGAAACAGATTATTAACCGTCAATTTGTCGAATTTACTTATAAAGAAGTAGCCGACAAAGCACTGAAACTGGCGTCAGCATTAGAAGGACTCGGAGCCCAACCTGGCGATCGAGTCGCTCTCGTATCGAAAAACTGTGCAGAGTGGTTCATCTGCGATCTTGCCATGATGTTAGGAGATTTTGTCAGCGTCCCAATCTTTCCAACAGCAGGTTCAGATACCATTCAGTACTGTATTGAACACAGTGAATGTAAAATTGTGATTGCGGGTAAGCTTGACGATCCTAAAGCCACTCAAAAAGTACTTGATGACAACCCGAGCTTGGTGAGTATTTCACTGCCATACGACAGCGCAGCGAAGTGCCAACACACTTTCGAGCAGCTCATTGAGACACATGAACCATCAACCAAACGCCCTCAGCATCACGACGATAAGCTGATGTCACTTGTTTATACATCGGGTACATCAGGGTTACCAAAAGGCGCAATGCTCACCTACGGCGCGTTTACTTGGTCTGTTCAAAGGTTGATTGACCATATTGGGAT
Source organism: Vibrio sp. 10N.261.51.A4 (assembly GCF_041471945.1). Taxonomy (NCBI): domain Bacteria; kingdom Pseudomonadati; phylum Pseudomonadota; class Gammaproteobacteria; order Vibrionales; family Vibrionaceae; genus Vibrio; species Vibrio sp. 10N.261.51.A4. Next base: position 136,773 of record NZ_JBFRPJ010000001.1, on the reverse strand, counting down.
CCAACCTGGCGATCGCCTGTTTTCTTACCTACCGCTTGCTCATATTACAGAACGCGTTTACATCTTTGGTTCTTCAGTAATGGGGGGCGTGGTTACGGCTTTCCCTGAATCTTTAGACACCTTTATTGATGATGTGAAAATGCATCGCCCTACGCTGTTTATTTCAGTTCCTCGCTTATGGACTCTGTTCCAGCAGCGAATCCAAGACAAATTGCCACAGAAGAAACTGAACTTCTTACTGAAGATTCCGTTTATCAACAACATCATTAAGAAGAAACTTGCTGATGGCTTAGGGTTAGACCAAGCTCGCGTTCTTGGATGTGGTTCTGCACCTGTATCACCCGCTCTACTCGCATGGTATGAGAGTGTTGGCCTGCACATTACCGAGGCATGGGGCATGACAGAGTCTTTCGCCTACAGCACGCTCAACTACCCATTCAGAGCCGATAAAATTGGTACGGTTGGTAATGCAGGTCCAGGGATCGAACTCAAAATAGCTGAAGATGAAGAGATTCTAGTTCGAGGCAAAGGCTTATTCTCTGGTTACTACAAGAATGATATTGCAACCCAAGAGTCTTTTAACTCGGATGGTTGGCTTCATACCGGTGATATCGGTGATATCGATAGTGAAGGTTACCTAACGATTCGTGGGCGTAAGAAAGATACCTTTAAAACCGCTAAAGGTAAGTTTGTTGCCCCTGTACCAATCGAAAACAAACTGTTTGAGTACAGCCGCGTAGAAATGATGTGTTTGATAGGTCTTGGCCTACCTGGTCCAATCCTACTTGTGGTACCGCATGACTTCCCTAATTTCGATCGAGCTCGCTATGAGAAAACGACAAAGCGCGTTATCGAGAAAATGAACGAGCAGCTTGGTTCACACGAGAAGATCAAAGGTGTATTGATGATTAAGGAACCATGGAGCATTGAGAATGGCGTGTTAACACCAACACTCAAGATCAAACGCCATGTACTAGAGCAGAAATACCATGAAGTCGGTCATAACTGGCCGAAAGATAAATTGGTGGTTTGGGAAGAATAATTAAAATCGAGAGGGAGCCATTATGGCTCCTTTTTTGTAAGCTCACATTATAAGTACTTAGTATAATCCGCAGCATCACTACTCTCGTAATCTAAGCCGACATCCTTTCTCATTCGATGACTTAACGATTCCAAGCAAACAACTTGTCTAGATTTAGCCCCCTTCCTCACCTTAGTATTATCATTGATTTTAAGTACCTGAGTAACAAATATACCGACCCAGCAGGTTATTGCTTTCATGTTCTCTCTCTTGTATTCCCTGTTTATTTATCGCTATTATGAAAACAACCTGTTCGATAAGCGAACAATCATTATTAACAAGAACTATAAGCTGAGATTATGGACAATAGACTGCGTCACCTTTCAGGCCTCCGTTACTTTGAAGTTGCAGCACGCTTGAGCAATTACAGTAAAGCGGCTGAAGAGCTGTTCGTCACTCAGGCAGCAGTCAGCCAGAAGATTCGACAGTTAGAAGAACAGGTTGGATGTAAGCTCTTTATTCGTAAGGGGCGTGCAATGACTTTGACACATGAAGGGCACACACTTTTTAGACATGTCTCTGATGGATTTCAAGAGGTTCTGCTGGGGTTAAACAAGATCCAATCAGAACCTATTCAAGGGTTGCTTGTTGTTAGAAGTCCCCCTTCTTTTGCTTCTCGTTGGTTGCTGCCTAGGCTGTGGAAGTTCTCGGTAAAACACCCAGAGATCCCAATTAAGGTGCTCACAGGGTCTGACACCCCAAATTTAAAACATGGTGAGATTGACGTGGCTATTCTGCAGGGCGAAGATCTGTGTGTTGAAGAAGGCTTAACTCTCGAGATGCTAATCAACGAACCGGTTTACCCTTTTTGCTCCCCTGAACTCGCAAACTCTTTGAACTTCACATCACCTGAACAACTCCTCAAATGTTGGCTGATTCAGTTTGATAGCGGTTGTTTCCCGTGGGAGGAATGGTTTAGGCAAGCAAACATATCGACTCAAAGCAGCACCATTCAGTGGATGGAAGTAGGAACCTTTGATATGGGGCTAACCACGGTCATGGCAGGGCATGGGGTTTGCTTGGCAACAGACAGCTTGGCTGGTGACTTCATCGAACGCGGCTTGTTAGTGAAGCCCTTTAATATTGGCATGACACCTGGTGTTCAAGTAAACCTATGCTTTGATCCTAACTCCCCGAGAGAAGAGCGCATTACCGCGTTCACCAATTGGTTGCACGAAGAAGTAAACGAGCTATTGGAGAGTTAAATCTCATCTCTCACTTCTTTATATAAACCATCAACCTAACTCAACATAGAACGGTAACGTAAACGTCCCGACACCGACAAAACTATGTTGAGTTAAAGCAACGTCGAGTTAAAAGCTACGCTGCCTTGAATCACTCCCAAAATGACTTCTTCAGTTCTTTCTCGACTTGTTCCGACGTAATCCCAATATCTCTCAGTAAATAATCGGGTAGCTCAGACAGTTGCTTTCTGGTTCTACGATTTTGAAAGTACAGGTCTAATTTAGAATAGAATTTCTTAATTGATAATGATGATAAAAATGAATGGTTGGTATTTGCTGTTGCTGTGATCGTATTCATAGCCTTTCTCCTGTTGATCTTTTGCTTTGTTATGGTCAATAATCGACCAGTAGAGCAACATCGACAAACGATAGATACTGGCATTCAGTTAAGGAAAACTAATGTGAGAGAACGCACTCCACCATTCCAAGGGATCTACTATTTTTACACGGCGGCAGAAACAGGCAGTTTTAAACTCGCCGCACAAAAGCTATTTGTCACGGCTGCAGCAGTCAGCCAACAAATTCGCCAACTTGAAGAGTGGTTAGGCGCAGATCTGTTTATTCGCCAGCACCGAAAAATAGTATTAACCCATGAAGGTGAAGTGCTTTACCTGCAAGCGAAGAAAGGCTTTGCTCATATTCAAGATGGGGTGAGACGAATCAACCAAGATCCTAACCCCACTCAACTGTCGATCTCTACCGTGCCTTCCTTTGCTCAGCATTGGCTCGTACCAAGAATTGGCGACTTTCGCGATCGCCACCCTGATCTATCCATGCTAATTGAGCCGACCAATAAGCTAGTCACATTTGAAGATTCTAATGTCGATATCTGCGTTCGATACGGTCATGGAGACTACCCAAACATCGAATCACGTTGGTTGATGGACGAGGTCATTTACCCGGTTTGCCACCCTATTTATCAAGAGAAACATGGTATCTATGACATCGACGATCTGCATAAAGCGGAACTTATTGAAGACCGTTGGCCTGATATGGATTGGAATCTCTGGTTACAAGTCGCAGGGGTAAAAGCTGGCCGAACATCACTGCAATTTGATGGCTCTCATTTTGTGTTAGAAGGTGCGCTATCCGTTCAAGGTGTCGCGCTTGTTAAGCACAGCTTGGTATACCGCTATTTACAAGAAAAGAAATTGGTGCGAATCGGAAACATCGCGCTGAAGCCTAAGTACAATTATTTTTTGTGTGCGCCTCCAGGTTACTTTCATCGAGAAAAGATAAAACGTTTCGAAGAATGGATGCAGAATCAGGTTAAATTATTTGGTAATACAGGTAGAGAAGAGCTTTCGATTATCCACACCGACTACGAACTCAAATGGTCGGATAATTCATAAGGCGAAACTGGTATACTTAGCTCAAATAAATGGCGAGAACATCTCATGACACAAGACAATAATCCACTTCACGGTATCACGCTACAGAAGCTACTGACTGAATTGGTTGAACATTACGGTTGGGAAGAGTTGAGTTACATGGTGAACATCAACTGCTTTAAAAAAGACCCAAGCATTAAATCGAGCTTAAAGTTTTTGCGTAAAACAGATTGGGCACGTACCAAGGTAGAGCAAATCTACATCCAACTAAAAACTAGCTAGTCCCTACCTTTAACAAACGCACCATTTACGGTACTAAAGTATGAACCCATTGGTGCGCATTCCATTCAATTTTATTATTTTCCTTTGAAAATCAATAATTAAAACAAATAGCACATCCATTCCATTGAATAATGCTCAATCAATACTAATATTATTGAACCAGAGACAGTGGGATAACTCCCCATTAACCTAGCGATTAATAAAGATTTTGTGTATGAGTAAATAGAGAGGTCAATCATGGAAGTTGATTCTGAACTCGCGTTAGACATTCATGTCCTTACCCGCAATAATTCATACTATAGGGTGATAAAAGACCTACTTTCGGTATCTATTCCTAGCGCGCAAATCACTCATTCCCAATGCTTTGTGCAAGTACCGAAACTCGAACCTGAAACGGTTGTTTTATTTGATATTCAAACAATGCCATGCCCCAAAAGATACGGATTTATCCTACATGAACGAAACGAATTTTGGTTAGCAGTCAATGTGAATGACAATACCTCTACAGTATGGCTAGAGAAAGGCTTTTCAGGGCAAGTCGGTCAGCACTTTGAGTTTATATCGAAAGCAATTTTATCTGTTTATCAAGAAGATATATGGTTCCCAAGGTCAGTGTTAAATAAGCTGGTTTCTTCCTATCAAAGCAATGAGCCTAATTATGAATCAGCTTGCGAAAATATAATCAATTACAAAGAGTTAACTAAAAAGGAAAGGGATACCTGCACATTGATGCTAAAGGGGCTTTCAAACTCTCAGATTGCATCTCAGCAGCACGTCAGTATCAATACAGTGAAAACTCACTCATCAAACTTACTTCGTAAATTAAACTTACGATCGAGATATGAACTTCTTGCTCAAGTAAAAAGCGCTAACTAGGTAGCAACAAGGTTAAATCAAAAGAAAAATGAATTATGACAAAACTCATTCTAAACTCACCCTATGCAAACGATATTTTTCACTCCATGTGATGAGGTTTGACTAACCGTTCCCTCGTAGTCTTTAGAGGCGATGCACAGATATGCATCTTAACTAACGAGGGATTGAGTTATGAAAAAGTTACTTCTTGCTACTGCTGTAGCAGCCGCTTCACTTTCTTTTGGCGCTTCTGCGGTTCAATTTAATAATGCTGTGGACTTTACGACACTGAGTAACACGGACCAAAAAACGATTCGAATTGAAGGCCGAGTTCCAAAACGCTGTCTACTGCGAATAGGTAAGAAAGATGTGAAGAATAACGTTCTACGCAAAGCGAACAAAGTGCACGAGGATTCATGGTCCAATGGCTTCAACAATAAGGAAGTTTTGGTAGGTAACTTGCGTGCATGGTGTAACTACGGAACTGATTTGGAGTTTTCAGTAACAGCTTACCAGCTAAACGGCGTAACCAAGCACAATATGAGTGAAAAAATTAACTACGCAGTGAAAATTGGTTCAGATACGGTGGCGAACACCGAAAACGACCATGGCATGGAGGTAACGGCGTCGCCAATTCCATCATTGGGCGAACACTTGGTGAACAAAATCAACAAGCATCCAATTTATGTACAACCTGAAGATTCAGGCTTTGCACGAGCAGGTAAATATAAAGGTAAAATCAAAGTGAGTCTTGCTGCAGCAGGTCCAGCAAGCTAATAACCGAATGACGCTTTATGGATAATGTCTTTTAGGCAAGAAACTTGGCTCGGTTCTCGAGCCAAGTTTATTTTATGGAGAAATATCAATGACTAGGATTATAACTCTTCTATTTTCTTTATTGTTCAGCTCAGCCCTTTTCGCGTACGAAGTCAGCCCAATCTATCTAGAACTTGATGATGTTGGTCGAAATGCACAAGGCTTGTATAAAGTGACTAATGTGGAAGAAGAACCAATCCTCTTAGAAGTAAATGTCTATCAAACTGATTTTTCTACTGGCGAAGAAATTTTAACACCATCGGAAGATGAGTTTCTCGTCCTACCACCTCAAGCTAAAATTGACGGGCAAAAATCTCAGACTTTCCGCGTACGTTACATGCCAACAGGACCTATAAAACAAACCGTCACCTACCGTATCGTCTTTTCGCAAATTGAACTAGAAAATCAAATTGAGGAAGATGACGACAGTTCTATTTCCATGTTATTAGAGTTTGCGACTTTGGTTTTTGTCTCTCCCACATCCAGTAAATCAATTCCAACTACTACACTCCAAAATCGCCAGGTTGCTATCCGTAACGATGGCAAACGAGTACTGAACATGAATGGTATGGAGTTCAGCTTCTCTGGTGACAAAGCAAACAAAACGGTCGATTGGGAAGTATTAAGTAAAAAGACAAGCGCTTACTTAATGCCAGGAACAACCGTCAAGTACACCTTACCAAGTGAATTAGGGCAGCCAGAGAAAGTTTCTGTTAAAACAATAGACTAGTGAGGTTTTCATGAAAAATCTCATTTTATGTCTCACTCTCATTACTGTTATACAAACCGCGCTCGCGCAAAGTTGGTTGTTCCCATTCCCAGTAACTTGGGGGGAAAACACTATCGGCGAAGTAAATGCGTATTCTGATGGTATGACTGTTGGATCCATTAACGTAGAACAGCTTGTGCAGGCAACTGAAAAGCTGATCAACCCTGAGACATTGGTGGCGCTACGAAATTTCTCCGAAGAGTACATTACGATAGAACAACTGAACCATATGGGTATCAGTGCAACCTTCAATTCCTCCGATCAAAATATTAACCTAGTTATTGATGAAACCGCTGCTGCTGAGTTTTTGCTTTCGTTTGGTAGCAAATATGAACCCGCCCAATACTCAGAAAGCGCTTTTTGGACAATGCAAAATACATTAAATGCCAGTACTGACTACTCCTTGTTTAACGACTCTAATACAGAGGACACCCAAACGTGGCTTGGTGAATGGTTATTAAAAACCAATATTGGCGGCGTTCGAGGCGCTAATATTGACATTTCCGGTTTTGTTACTGGTGGTAACGATATCAACTCTGACGTCTATCGTGGCGAAGCTCGTCTTTTCTTCGATGAACCGACAACCCCTTTTCGACTTACCTTTGGCGATGTAACCCAAGCAAGTGCCGGACACCTTCCTAGTACACCTCTCGGTGGACTTGCTTTTGAACGTTTGTACCAAGACTTACAACCTACCCGGAATATCCAAAATGGCGGAACTCAACCACTGGTACTGAATGAGAGTGCTGATATAGAAGTCTATATTAACGACGTTTTTCTCACTGAAATTCGCTTACCTCCAGGTCGATATACACTAGACGACTTGCCTCTCGTTTCTGGTACCAATGATGTTCGGTTGGATATTAGTTATCAATCAGGTCGAACCGATACCATCGTTTATAGCCAGTTCTTTAACTCGCGTTTGTTACGCGAAGGTATTTCAGATTTTGGATTCTACTCTGGTTTAACGTCGACGATTGAAGATAACAACTTTAAGTATGACGACGAGCAATGGGTAACTTCTGGTTATTATGACTATGGTATTAGCGATACCTTAACAGCCGGTGCAAACGCTTTGTATCACCCTGAAGGACAGCAACTAGGCGTGATTGCAACAATAGGTTCTGATTGGGGGAATTTAGGCGTTAGAGCTTCAGCACAAAACAACAAGCCCAATAACGATACAGGTAGCATCTACAGCTTAGATTATTCCCATCAACTATGGGGAACAGACAGTTATGGCTCCCCAAACTTTCGCCTTGGTAGTGAATACCAGGATAATTATTTTGCACTACCCTGGCAGATTGCAGATGCGAGTACTGGACTTCGTGTCTTTTCAAACTACGTTTTCAGTATTACGGATAACCTTAGTTTAATCCTGAGCGGTGACTATCGTGATTTTGAAGAGGCTGAAGTGCAATGGCAGGCTTCTACTGAAGTTGCTTGGCAATTTTATAATATATCACTCTCTGCTGGTATAGAGAAAGAAGATAACCCAAATGAAAACATTGACGAAACCCGTTTTACTTTTTCAGCAGATTGGGACTGGAACTCTGACAATGGAGAATACAATGCAAATATATCCTACTCCAACGAACCAGATACCTATCGAGCTCAATTTCAACGCCCATCAGAGGACTATACGGGCAGTTATGGCTATGCGATGACTGCTGAAGGCGAGAGCGACTCTCAAACTTACTCTTTCGAGGGTAATTATGTGGCAAACCGTTTTATCACAGATGCTAAGGTTTCTCACCTAGCATTTGATAACTCAGCAAACTACCAAACCGCTTCTTTACGAGCAAGTACAGCGCTTACCCTGGCTGACGGTAACTTAGCTTGGTCACGTCCCATCAATGGTCCAGTGGCAATTATTGCCGTTCATAACTCGTTAGATGCTGATGTAGAAATTAATGCGGTTGCAGATGATCCTGCAGAAGCAATATCTACCTATACTATTAGTAATGCCGTTCAGTTGTCTGGAGGGCACCAATTGTCCAGTATCTACATTGATGTGCCAGACGCACCGATAGGTTATGACTTTGGCGACCACGAGTACAGCATTACGCCAGGATCACAAACAGGCCATCTAATAAAAATCGGATCGGCAGCATCGAAAACCATCATTGGTAAAATTGAGATCGGACAAGAAAAACCATTAAAGCTCTTCCAAGGTCAGTTGGTTGGACAACAGAAAACGTATGAATTTTTCACTAATCGATCAGGCAGGTTCGTTGTGGAAGGCGTTGCACCGGGCAACTACACCATCGTCATAGATGGCTTTAGCCCAACAAAATTGAACGTCCCAGAAATCAATGACAACCTGATTTATCTACCAACTTTACTTATTAAAGAGGGATAAACCATGAAACACTTTCTAAAGATCTCAGTGTTCGGTTTAGCCATGTTATCTCAACCAATTTGGGCCGCCGAATGCAATGGCAAGTGGATGCTAAACATCGACAGAAGCAATGTTGAATTTAAGCGAGATTTAGGCGCTTATATTCCTGTTTATTTAGAGTTGTCACGTGATATTCAGAACTGTCGATTCCCAATGGCCATAGTATCGGTCAACAATAAACAATCTAGCTACTTAAGTTCAATTGGAACGAATTTGCCCCTTACTATTCTGGACAAGAACTTCCGTCAATTGAGTCACTTTCCTAGCAAAGGTTTTCAACTACCTCTGGATAATAGCCAAAGGACGAAGTTTTGGATAAAGGTACCAGAAGCTAAAGTAGCAGCATCTGGTAACTATAACGGACTTCTTGAAGCCTCTATTTCCTTAGATAGAAAGCAAGAGACCAAAAATGCCAAAGTTAAACTCAAAGTCCCAGCGTTTGTAGCTTTCAACTCAGTGCCAAATGCGCCACACGTTCAACGTTCAGGGAGCTCAGGTTATCGCTTCCAACTTGGTGATCTTGAATCTAACCGCACCTACCGTTCTGATTTTGATCTTCTTTCAAACTCGAATGTAAGGTTAGTTGTAAAGCAAAAATATGGAGAGTTAAAGCAGAAGTCGGAACCCAATATCTCGATCCCATATACGTTGCGATTTAATAATGCTTTGGTAAACCGGAAGTCAGTTTATACCTTCTCAAACAATGATGAAACCAAGCGTTGGGGGCTCCCCCTTGAAGTAATGCTAGGTAACATAGACTTTGCGAGAGCTGGTAAATATCAAGATACGATAACGGTTGAAGTTAAAGCTATGCCATAGATACACGTGATGAAGAAACCTACGGTTTAGTCAGTGGACAGCTAAAAATATTAACGAACACCGTATATGGCTCTACCACTATCCTATGAAAAGAAATTAATGCATCACTGTAACTTTAAGTTTTTGGATATAAGCACTTAAGATAAGAGAGCAGAATTAGTTTTGTTGAAAATAAAAAGCCCCGCAAGCTTTCACTTGCGGGGCTTTTTTAGCTAATTGAGAAAAGGGCTAATTACTTACCAGCTTCTTTTTCTGCTTTAACTTTTGCAATCACTTCGTCAGCAACGTTAGTTGGACATGGTGCGTATTGTGCGAATTCCATAGAGAATTGGCCACGACCAGAAGTGATAGTACGTAGGTGACCGATGTAGCCGAACATCTCAGAAAGAGGTACGTCAGCTTTAATACGAACACCAGTAACGCCAGCTTGTTGATCTTTGATCATGCCACGACGACGGTTAAGGTCACCGATAACATCACCAACGTGATCGTCTGGAGTGAACACGTCAACGTTCATGATTGGCTCAAGAAGTTGCGCGCCAGCTTTAGGCATAGATTGACGGAATGCGCCTTTCGCTGCGATTTCAAATGCGATAGCAGATGAATCGACTGCGTGGAAACCACCATCGAAAAGTTCAACTTCAACGTCTAGAGTTGGGAAGCCAGCTAGTACGCCGTTTTCCATCATAGATGCGAAGCCTTTCTCAACTGCAGGCCAGAATTCTTTAGGAACGTTACCGCCCACAACTACAGAGTTGAACTTGAAGCCAGAACCTGCTTCGCCTGGTTTGATACGGTAATCGATCTTACCGAATTGACCAGAACCACCAGATTGCTTCTTGTGCGTGTAGCTATCTTCAATTGCTTGAGTGATAGTTTCACGGTAAGCAACTTGAGGAGCACCTACAGTTAGGTCAACGCCGTATGTACGCTTAAGGATATCTACCTTGATGTCTAGGTGAAGTTCACCCATACCTTTCAGGATAGTTTCGCCAGTCTCTTCGTCAGTCTCAACTTGGAAAGATGGATCTTCTGCAACCATTTTACCGATAGCGATACCCATTTTCTCAGAACCGCCTTTATCTTTTGGAGATACAGCGATTGAGATTACTGGAGTTGGGAATACCATTGGCTCAAGCGTTACTTGGTGCTTAGGATCACATAGAGTGTGACCAGTTTGCACGTTCTTCATACCAACGATCGCAATGATGTCACCAGCTTGTGCGCTAGTTAGTTCGTTACGGTCATCAGCTTGCATCTCAACCATACGGCCAACACGTTCAGTCTTGCCAGTGAATGAGTTAAGAATCGTGTCACCTTTGTTCAGTTTACCAGAGTAAATACGAACGAAAGTTAGAGCACCGAAGCGGTCATCCATGATTTTGAATGCAAGCGCTTTGAAAGTCTCATCTGTAGAAACGATAGCGTGTTCGCCAGTTTCTTCACCGTTCTCATCCATTAGAGGCTGAGGGTCAACTTCAGTTGGTGCTGGTAGGTAATCTACTACAGCATCAAGGATAAGTTGCATACCTTTGTTCTTGAACGCAGAACCACAGAACGTTGGGAAGAATGCGATATCACGAGTACCTTTACGGATACAACGCTTAACGTCTTCAATAGAAGGCTCTTCACCTTCCATGTAAGCTTCCATTAGGTCATCGTCTTGCTCTACAGCAGTTTCGATTAGCTCTTCACGGTATTGCTCAACGTCATCAACCATGTCCGCTGGAACATCTTTGATTTCGTAGTTTTCAGGAAGACCAGTGTCATCCCAAACGTATGCTTTACGGCTTAGTAGGTCTACAACACCAACGAACTCGTCTTCACGGCCGATTGGTAGAACCATTACTAGAGGAGTTGCACCTAGAACGTTTTTAACTTGGTCAACAACGTTGTAGAAGTCTGCACCCATACGGTCTAGTTTGTTAACGAAGATCAGACGAGATACTTCTGATTCGTTAGCGTAGCGCCAGTTAGTTTCTGATTGAGGTTCAACACCACCAGAACCACAGAATACACCGATACCGCCATCAAGAACTTTAAGAGAACGGTATACTTCAACTGTGAAGTCAACGTGTCCAGGAGTATCGATAACGTTTAGACGGTGATCGTTCCAAAAACAGCTTACAGCTGCTGATTGGATAGTAATACCGCGCTCAGCTTCCTGTTCCATGAAGTCAGTCGTTGATTCGCCATCATGTACTTCACCAGTCTTGTGGATTTGACCAGTTAGCTTAAGGATACGCTCAGTGGTAGTTGTTTTACCCGCATCAACGTGCGCGAAAATACCAATGTTTCTGTATTTCGATAAATCTGCCATTGTCTTACTCTGTTAATAGGATATAAAATGCGCGCAGAGTATATCACAATCTGTGAAGACTGATAGCTTTGCATGCATTTGGGACTAAAAAACTTTGCCTTTTTCTAACATATAGAAAAAGGCACTCAGTAGTAACAATCTAAATGATTGTTAATTATAGTGCTAACCTAAAGCCTAATCGGCGTTAAGGTTAGGCTGAATTGCTGCTGTATAGAGTAGCTGAAGTGAGTTCAATTACAACTCATCAAAAGCATTAATTGCTTCCGATAATTTTTTCACACCGTGGATCTGCATTCCTGGAATGCCACCTTTAGGCATGTTAGCCGCCGGTACAATCGCTTTCTTAAAGCCGTGTTTAAATGCTTCATTTAAACGCTCTTGTCCGCTCGGTACAGGTCGAATCTCACCCGCTAGGCCTACTTCTCCAAATACCACCACATCTTTTGGTAATGCGCGGTCTCTGAAACTAGAAAGTAGAGCCATCACCAACGCAAGATCAGCACTGGTTTCGGTTACTTTAACACCACCGACGACATTCACAAACACATCTTGGTCAGCCATTTGTAAGCCGCCGTGTTTATGCAGCACCGCTAATAACAAAGAAAGCCTGTTTTGCTCTAGGCCGACAGCGACGCGACGTGGGTTAGCCAGCTGTGAATAATCCACCAGCGCTTGGATTTCGACAAGAAGTGGACGCGTCCCTTCCCACACCACCATGACAGAACTGCCCGAGGTTTCTTCTTCACCACGAGACAAGAAGATAGCGGATGGGTTGCTGACTTCTTTTAGCCCTTGGCCTGTCATCGCAAACACACCCAGTTCATTCACTGCACCAAAACGGTTTTTGTGGCTGCGTAGCGTTCTAAAACGGCTATCGGTTCCGCCATCTAATAAAACAGAACAGTCAATAATGTGCTCAAGTACTTTTGGCCCTGCTAAGGTGCCGTCTTTAGTTACGTGTCCAACTAAGAACACAGCAACGTTATTCTGTTTTGCGTAGCGCGTTAATGCGGTTGCCGATTCACGAACCTGTGCAACACTGCCCGGAGAAGATTGAACATCCGCAACGTGCATAACTTGGATCGAGTCGATAACCATGATCTTAGGTTGTTCTTTTTCTGCAACCTGACAAATCTTATCCACGTTCGTTTCTGAGAGCATCTTTAGGTGCTCTTTTGGCAATCCAAGTCGAGACGCACGCATCGCGACTTGTTGCAGAGATTCTTCCCCGGTTACATAGAGAGTCGGTAATTGAGAAGAAAGCTGACACATGGTTTGTAATAGCAGCGTTGATTTACCGGCACCCGGGTTACCACCAATCAGGATCGCAGCACCCGGTACGACACCACCACCAAGTACGCGGTCTAGCTCTTTAAAGCCACTGCTAAAACGTGGGACTTCTTGCAGATCGATTTCTGACAGCGTTTGAACCGAAGATTCAGTTGCACCGCCCGCATAACCACTCAATCGTTCATTACGTGCGACCTGAGGTGAAGCGGCTAACCTAACTTCTGTAATCGTGTTCCAAGCACCACATGCATTGCACTGCCCCTGCCAACGTGGAAAATCGGCACCACAGTCATTACACACATAAGCTCGCTTTGCCTTCGCCATAAAACCTCAATAATTTACTCAATTACACAATGATGTTGTCAATTTGTGACTTATTTGACCGTACGGATGAAAATAAAAGTTGCAGTCATACCACTTATACTTAAAGATCGATTTAAACTAGTCGATAACATAAACGCACCGTCCATTCTAACAAGAAAAGTATGCAGCAATCTGAAATTCTATCTGTAGCAGAACGTTTAATCCCGGCTTACCACGCCGAAGATTTCGAATTCCTTCTTTCTCAAATGACAGAAGGGGAATCGCCGTCTCTGAAGCTGCTCGTTAAAATGGAACTGAATCGTATCATGGCTCCGTGTACAAAGAGCATTGATTTACGCGGGCGTATTGATAATGAGTGTCGTCAGTTCACTCTCGATGGCCGTAAGCACTGGCTCGATGATATCGCTTTAAACGCATATCAACGTGGTACGAAAAAGTTTAAAGGTTACACAGAAGGCGCATGGGAGTTAGTAATGACTCCGCGAACTCAGCCTCTGAGCGTTGTTAAAACATCTTCTCAAGGTAACCTCGACATTACTAGCGCCAATAGCCCGTATGAAGCGGAAGCTATTAACCTAGGTTACGACTTAAAGCGCCAAGAGAACAGACTCAAGATTAGCTCGCAGATCGAGATCACCACATCGAAAGGGCAAAGCCTACATGGTGTCACGGTTGATATCTCCCCGTCGGGCGCAAAGTTCAAGGTGCCGAGCGCCTTTCGATACAACCTCGGCGAGATCATCAGCGTTAAGTTTTCAGAGCTTATCGAAAAGTCCCAAGAAAACGATGTTAACCAAGCGGTTGAATTTCGTGTTTTGGGTATCGACGAATCTTATGAGAACAACGCGGTCAAATTTCTAAGAACCATCAAGGTAAGCGACAACAATATTGTGGCTCGCTTACTCGATGAGTCTTTAAATAGCACCAGTAAGAAAACCAGCCATGAGAATCAAGATAGGATTATTCGAACTCGTACTCGAGGAATCGAACATACCTATCTAAAGCATACTTGTAACCTACCCCTGTTTTTCAGCGGCAGCGAACTAAAGCTTGCCCTACTGACGGATAACAACCATCCATTATGGCAATATTGGCACGACGAACGAAATCAACAAGCGCTGGGTACCCTGTTCAACGAGCAACGTATGAACCTGTTGGCGAAACCAGGAGTGAAGGGAACCAGTAACGTTATCTACTCTTTTACCCATGAACACCAAAACAAGACCTTGTTCTATTCAATGATGCTGCCTGAAGCCTCTCGTGAACAAAGACAGCTGTTCTGGCACATCGGTGGCAAACGTAAAAGTTGGAAGGCGTTCAAGTTCTCGGTTTTCGAACTTTCAGACACTGAGCGACAAGCATTAGCTAAACACTCGGATACGCTGGCTCAAAGCTCAGCTCAACTGACGCATTGCGGAATCTTGCAAGAGATTGGCGATCACGAAAGTGCGGCGGACTATCTTCTGAGTGAAAAGCCACGCATTCCAAGCAGTGAATTGAACCGCTTCCGTCACCCGCGTACTGTCGTCGGCAATATTCAAAGCATCTACTTTGACTCTCAGACTCGTCGTAAAGAGCCGAGATACCAATTTAAGTCACCGTTGCAACTTACATCACAAGATGGCGCAGCGGCGAACGGACACACCTTAGATATTTCGAAGCGTGGACTGAGCATTAGCCTTGAACACCCAATGGTACTCAAGATTAATGATCCGGTATTAGTGAACTTCAATGAACTGCAGCTCTATGACAAGAACCTGCCACTGAGCACAGTGCCTTACCACGTAATTCGAGTGAGTCCGAATGGTCGCAACGTGCAGTTGGTTATTGCCGAGAACGCCAAGACAATGCGTACCATCGCTTTCCTTAATGGGCTTATCGATCAAAACCAAAGTAAGCTGATTAAGAAGCAAGAGATACTGCCAACACATTCGCTACTCGAATCACTGCACAACATTTTGTTGAGCAAGATGGTCAGTAACCCAATATTCATTGATAAGCCAAGTTCAACGCTGCGCTGTAAGATCATTGGTGTGAATTTCCCACTGAATAAGCATCTAACGTTACTTGCTAAACTTGGTCACAACCAAAAGTTCTCACTCGAGCCAATCTTCAAGGGTCACACCAACTCACTGTTGGCTGAGCCACTAAAAAGAATTGAAGGTGCGGAGCCTAAGCATCATGACGTGTACATTGCTGCAGTGAAGTTTGGCGACAAAATCCAGTCGGTACACACCAAGTTGGTCAAAGACTTCGCCTCAGCAAAGGAACGCATCTTATTCATCAAGAAAGCGCAGCACTTAGGTGATGTGTATGTATTGCGAGTCACCACGGCACCTATCTTTAATCCGCTAACGAGTTTATTCCAGTCGGATTTAGAAGAGCTTTCACGCATCAGTATGCATCAAGCTAAGAAGCTAGAGAATGAGGTGACGGCGTTTATCGGTTATGGCGAGATAGAGGACATTACCGATGAAGTGCTGATTCGATTGGAGCTAACACGCTAGCCTCGAGTGGCGTATTAACTTAAGCATGAAAATTGAAAAAGCAGGCTGATAGCCTGCTTTTTTTGTGTCTGAGCCACTATTGCTAAATAAGATACATAGCCAATAGCACTTAGGTAGAGCCCCTAAGGTTTCGCTTGCCAGCTGATCTTCTGTTGCTTAGCCAATACACCCGACAAGATACACAGCACACCGCCTAAACCTGCGTAACGAACAGCAGTTTGAGCTTGCTGCTCTACTTTTGGTTTTGCGTGGTAGGCAATGCCTAAACCTGCAGAGCCCATCATCACCAAGTCATTGGCACCATCACCAACGGCAACGGTATTATGTAGTTCCAATTCGTACTCTTCAGCCAACTCTACCAAGATATCCGCTTTGGTCTGCGCCGAAACAACATCGCCTAAGACTTCACCCGTCAACTTACCGTTGACGATCTCAAGCGTGTTTGATTGAGCATGGTCTAGATCAAGGGTATCTTTCAGGTAGTCAGAGAAGTAAGTAAAACCTCCTGATGCAATCGCTGTTTTCCAGCCAAGCTTATTTAGAGTATTCACCAGCCCGACCAAGTCTGGCATGAATGGCAATGACTGACGCACTTGCTCTAATATCGACTCATCCGCACCTTTCAGTGCTCCTACTCGTTGGCGCAGGCTCTGTTCAAAGTCGAGCTCGCCTTGCATCGCTCGTTCTGTGATTTCAGAGACTAACTCTCCCACTCCAGCTAGCTTGGCAATCTCATCAATGCATTCAATTTGAATCGCTGTGGAATCCATATCCATCACGATCAAACCTTGCTTAGATAAGTCTGGGACCTCGCTAAGGCAAGCATAATCAAGCTTTAGCGCTTGGAGGATTTCTTCGTGTGCTGGCGTTAGATTGCCTGACATCAAAGCCACTTCATAATGCCCAACCTTCCACGTATCGAGGATGGTGTTGTAAGTGCCAGTGAAAAAGTCGATGTCATCGAAAGATTGTGGAGATAGGTACTCACCAAACACAATCCAATTGGCCTTGGATTTAGCGAGTTGAGAAGCGAAACGAGTCTCGGGGAGTCGAGTTAATAATGTCGTATGCCTTTTTATCGGCAGATATTTCTGAGCGTCCATGTGTATGATTCCTAATTAACTATGCTAAACGTTAACCTATTGCAATTTGAAAACGCAAGTCTCAATATGTCTTAATCATAACATTTGTTTATTTCAGGCTTCGTGAAACATGAATGAATCATTGTTCTCAATACGTAACGCTTTACGAATGCTAGCCCTCATTTTGTTGGCTACCATGTTCGTTGTAACGATTAAAAATACGGTCGTGATCAGTAAAGGTAACGAGAAGATCCAAGCAAAACAGTTGGAAACTCTTACCAAGCTGCTTATCTCTCAGGCATCACTTTCAGCCAGCAAGATGATCACGCAACAAGACCAAGAGCGATTGCTTGATCTGACTAACCAGCTATCTCAAGACCGACTGGTGTTCGATACCACCATCTATGATGCAGAGGGTATTCGACTGGCTTCGAGCGAAAAAGCCCTCTCGGTACGTGAGGTTCTTGGCTTAGATACACCACTTTCAACAGCAAGTATCGGCAGACAACAGTTAGTTGAACCTATTTATTCTCCAGAGAAAACGATCATCGGCTTTATTCGAGTGACTTTTGAAACCGGTAAGATGACGGCGATTTCTGATCACCACTACCGCAAAAGTGATCGCTACATGATCGGTATGGTGTTGATGGGGTTTGTGAGTGGCGTGTTGTTCATCATGCTGATTCGCAGAAGACCAACTAAGTCTGGTGAGAACTTACTATTGAAAAATGTAAGCTCATAAACACACTAGGCTGACAATTAATACTAGACTCAGAATAAGTACAGCAATCCAATAAAAAGCCCCGACGCTCAGGCAGCAACGGGGCTTTTTGTTATCTGTTAACTTATCAAGCTAAGACAAATCAAGATTATTCTTGGTCACCAAGCAACACTGAGTCTAGTGCGATAACCATCATGTCGTTGAAAGTCGTTTGACGTTCATCTGATGTCGTTTGCTCACCGGTCTTGATGTGATCAGAAACAGTACAAATCGTTAGAGCTTTGGCGCCATATTCAGCACATACACCATAGATGCCTGCAGCTTCCATCTCTACGCCAACAATGCCGTATTTGTCCATTACTTCGAACATCTCTGGATCTGGCGTGTAGAACAACTCAGCCGAGAACAGGTTACCGACTTTTACGCCAACACCGCGAGCTTTGGCTGCATCTTCTGCCGCGCGCACCATCTTGTAATCCGCAATAGCTGCAAAGTCATGACCTTTAAAGCGAATACGGTTCACTTTAGAGTCAGTACATGCGCCCATGCCGATCACCACATCACGCACTTTGATATCTTCGCTCACTGCACCACAACTGCCGACACGAATGATCTTCTTCACACCAAAGTCTTTGATCAGCTCAGTCGCGTAAATAGAACAAGATGGGATACCCATACCATGTCCCATTACGGAAACCTTACGACCTTTGTAAGTACCGGTGTAACCAAACATGTTGCGAACGTCGCACACTTGAACCACTTCTTCTAGGAAGGTTTCAGCAATGTATTTAGCACGTAGCGGGTCGCCTGGCATTAAAACTACGTCAGCGAAATCACCCATTTCAGCATTAATATGTGGAGTAGCCATTGAAAATATCCTTAATCTCAAAACAAAAAAAGAAGAGAGAGGTTTCCCTCTCTCTTCGTTAACTATTATAGAAAGCTTGTACCGTGTCCCATTGGCGATGTGCCAAAGTATGACGCTAAGCTTTGACCGATATCAGCGAAAGTATCGCGACGGCCTAAAGAACCTGCTGGAACCTTTTGACCGTAAACAATTACAGGGATGTGTTCACGAGTATGGTCAGTACCTGGCCATGTCGGATCACAGCCGTGGTCAGCCGTTAGGATAAGCACATCATCTTCTTTCATCATATCGATGATTTCATTGATGCGACCATCGAAGTACTCAAGTGCCGCTGCATAACCAGCAACATCACGGCGGTGGCCGTAAGCTGAGTCGAAATCAACGAAGTTAGTGAACACGATAGTGTTGTCGCCTGCTTCATTGATCGCTTCTTTGGTTGCTTCAAATAGCGCAGGAATACCTGTTGCTTTGGTTTTCTGAGTGATGCCACAACCCGCGTAGATATCAGAGATCTTGCCGATTGAGTGAACGTTACCGCCCTTCTCATCAACCAACTTCTGAAGAATGGTGGCTGCAGGTGGCTCAACAGAAAGATCACGACGGTTACCAGTACGTTCGAATTGACCTTTACCTGGGCCAATGAACGGACGAGCGATAACACGACCAATGTTGTAATCTTCTAGCTCTTCACGAGCAATCTGACAAAGATCTAATAGGTTTTGCAGGCCGAATGTCTCTTCGTGACAAGCGATCTGGAAAACAGAGTCTGCAGAAGTATAGAAGATTGGCAGACCAGTCTTCATGTGCTCTTCACCTAGGTTATCTAGGATTTCCGTACCAGATGAGTGGCAGTTACCCAAGAAACCAGACAGGCCTGCACGCTCAAGGATGCGGTCAGTCAGTTCTTTTGGGAAGCTGTTCTCTTTGTCGGTGAAGTAGCCCCAGTCAAACAGTACAGGAACACCTGCGATTTCCCAGTGACCTGATGGCGTGTCTTTACCAGAAGACAGCTCAGCAGCGTGACCGTAAGCGCCAATGATCTCAGCGTCTGCATCCATACCAGGAGCAAAACGACCCGTAGACTCTTTGTGAGCCATCGCTAGACCTAGCTTAGACAGGTTTGGCAGTGCCAGTGAACCTTTACGATCTGCATTGTCTGCAAGACCTTGGTCACAATGATCTGCGATGTGGCCCATAGTGTCAGAACCTACATCACCAAATTTGTCTGCATCCGCTGTTTCACCGATACCGAATGAATCTAAAACTAAAATAAATGCTCTTTTCATTTTCTTCACCAACTTATTGCTCTTTGCACCAGAACTCTGTTTATCGGTATACGCGAGGTATACCGATACCTGTTATTTACACGTCTTCAGAACGAATCTGACGGTAAACGTCTGGCGTTGCTGTATATTCTCCGCCCACAGTGATTGCATTTTGTAATGCTGTTGCAGCTTCTTGCCACTGTTGTTCGTTACGAGCATGAATCATTGCTAATGGCTTATCTTCACTTGCTACTTCACCTAGGCGAATGAAGTGATCAAAACCGACTGCGTAATCAATGCTGTCAGTTGCTACACGACGACCGCCGCCCATACCAACCACAGCCATACCAATTGCACGAGTATCCATTGCTGATACCACACCGCTTTCTAACGCGTACACTGGCTTAATAATGTCTGCTTTTTCTAGGTAGTTATCGTAGTTCATTACGAAATCAACTGGACCACCAAGGCCCGCTACCATTTTACCGAAGCACTCTGCTGCCTTACCGTTATCCAGTACTGCCATCAGTTTTTCGCGCGCTTCGTCTGAGTCTTTAGCTAGGTTACCGAGCACCAGCATTTCAGCACACGATGCTAGAGTGATCTCTAACAAGCGAGGGTTACGGTATTCACCCGTTAGGAACTGAACCGCTTCACGAACTTCTACTGCGTTACCCGCTGAAGAAGCCAGCACTTGGTTCATGTCCGTTAGGATTGCTGTTGTTTTAGTACCCGCACCGTTTGCTACTGCAACGATAGATTTCGCTAGCTCTTCAGATGCTTCGTAAGTCGGCATGAATGCGCCTGAACCTACTTTTACATCCATCACTAGAGAATCAAGGCCCGCAGCCAGTTTCTTAGATAGGATTGAAGCCGTGATCAGCGAGATGTTATCGACTGTTGCTGTGATATCACGAGTTGCGTAAACACGCTTGTCAGCAGGCGCTAGATCGCCTGTTTGACCGATGATAGCCACGCCAGCATCTTTCGTTACTTCACCGAACACATCGTTGGTTGGTGTAATGTTGTAACCCGGAATAGATTCCAGCTTGTCTAGCGTACCGCCAGTGTGGCCTAAACCACGACCAGAGATCATTGGAACGAAACCGCCACATGCTGCCACCATTGGGCCAAGCATCAGAGAAGTAACGTCGCCAACACCACCAGTAGAGTGTTTATCAACGATTGGGCCATCAAAGTTCATGTGGCTCCAGTCAATCACCATGCCTGAATCACGCATTGCACACGTTAGTGCGATACGTTCTGGCATCGTCATTTCATTAAAAAAGATAGCCATTGCGAATGCGGCAATTTGGCCTTCAGAAACCGTGTTCTTAGCCACACCTTGAATGAAGAAGTTAATTTCTTCAGCTGTTAGGACTTCACCGTCACGTTTTCTGCGAATAATTTCTTGAGGTAGATACATTAGTGCCTCCCAAACTCTAGTGAGTATGGTTTGTAGGGAAAGAGGTAATATGGAGTGACTTAACGTCACTCCATCAAACAGACTTAATTTTTTATACCCGAATGGGTAAATTAGTATGCTGCTGGATCAGCAGTCTGGTCTGTCACTTCTAATGTATTAAGAAGGTTAGTTAGTAGGCTTGAAGCACCAAAACGGTAGTGCATGTTGTCTGCCCACTCAGCGCCTAGTAGCTCATCAGCCATTGCTAGGTATAGTGCTGCATCTTCAGCAGTACGTACGCCACCAGCTGGTTTGAAACCAACTGTTTTAGCAACGCCCATGTCACGGATAACTTCAAGCATCATGCGCGCGTACTCTGGAGTCGCGTTTACTGGCACTTTACCTGTTGAAGTTTTGATGAAGTCTGCACCTGCTTCGATACAGATTTGAGAAGCTTTCTTGATTAGTGCTTCTTCTTTCAGTTCACCTGTTTCGATGATCACTTTAAGCGTGATGTCACCACAAGCTGCTTTACACTGTTTAACTAGCTCAAAGCCAACTTCTTCGTTGCCAGCAATAAGAGCACGGTATGGGAATACTACGTCAACTTCGTCTGCGCCGTACGCTACCGCTGCTTTTGTTTCTGCAACAGCAATTTCGATGTCGTCATTACCATGAGGGAAGTTAGTTACAGTCGCAATGCGTACTTCTGGAGTACCTTGCTCACGCAACGCTTTCTTAGCTGCTGGGATAAAGCGAGGGTAAATACAGATTGCAGCGGTGTTGCCTACTGCAGTCTTCGCGTCATGACAAAGCGCCACTACTTTTTCAGTAGTATCGTCGTCATTTAGCGTAGTTAGGTCCATAAGTTTAAGTGCACGTAGAGCTGCTGCTTTTAAATCGCTCATTTCTATCTCCGATCAATATATTCAAATAGTTAACTACTTCGCCCTCCATCCAGTATAGATGGATATTTTAGTAATGCTCAGTAGCCACAAATGAACGGACTTGGTTCCCTGAAGACTTGATAACTTTCGCTACCAATTGCAATCCTTGTCACCGCACAGTACCAGTTTGGTCTATGGCACAACAAATCAGTCATGTTGTGTCTAACATCTATAGCGTATCGCTAATTTTGGCTTAATCCCAGAAGAATAACGTTCGAGTTGATTTCGAGGTTACTTTCTTGCCAACAGAGACATCCTATCCCTTTAGCTTATACATTATAGGTATCCATCAATAAATTGTAGTGCTCCTTAGAACGCAAACGGTTTGTATCTCAAAAAAACATTCTAGACCCTACATCGAATCTAAGCATAAGCATAAGCATAAGCATAAGCGCGTGCATATACTAAAAACGGCAGGCCTAAAAACAAAAAAGCCCCGCAGCAATTTCTTGCTACGGGGCGATATTATTATGGCGTCTATATATCGATTTCTAACTAATTAGAAAGACAGGAAGAAGCCAGCAATTGTTGCTGCCATCAGGTTAGATAGAGTACCAGCAATTACCGCTTTAACACCCATACGTGCGATGTCGTGGCGACGGCTTGGTGCAATACCACCTAGACCACCTAGAAGAATCGCAATTGAAGAAAGGTTTGCGAAACCACATAGTGCGAATGCGATGATAGCTTGAGTCTTCTCAGACATCACTTGACCAGTTGCTGCAACAACTTGAGCGTTTTCACCAACGTATGGTACGAAGTTTAGGTATGCAACGAATTCGTTAACAACTGTCTTCTGACCAATGAAAGAACCAGCGATAGTTGCTTCTTCCCATGGAACACCAATGATGAATGCTAGCGGTGCGAAGATCCAACCTAGAAGAAGTTCTAGAGTTAGGTTTTCCATACCGAACCAACCACCGATGCCACCTAGGATACCGTTGATTAGAGCAATTAGACCGATGAATGCTAGTAGCATTGCACCAACGTTAAGTGCTAGTTGTAGACCAACTGATGCGCCACCTGCTGCTGCGTCGATAACGTTAGCTGGTTTGTCATCGCCACCGTCCATTTCGTCAGCGATGTTGTCGTCTGGCGTATCTGTTTCAGGCTTGATGATTTTAGCGAATAGTAGACCACCTGGTGCTGCCATGAATGATGCTGCTACAAGGTACTCTAGAGGTACACCCATAGATGCGTAACCCGCTAGTACACCACCAGCTACAGAAGCCAAACCACCACACATTACTGCGAATAGTTCAGAGTTAGTCATTTTAGGAACAAATGGACGAACAACTAGAGGTGCTTCAGTTTGACCAACGAAGATGTTTGCTGCTGCAGACATAGACTCGGCGCGAGAAGTACCTAGAGCTTTCTGAAGACCACCACCAAGAACTTTGATTACAATTTGCATAACACCAATGTAGTAAAGTACAGAGATAAGTGCAGAGAAGAAAATCAGAGTTGGTAGTACTTGGAAAGCAAAGATGAAACCGATACCGTCAACTGAGAAGTTAACTAGGCTGCCGAATAGGAAACCAGTACCGTCTTTACCGTAGTCGATCACGTTTGCTACACCAGCAGAGAAACCTGCAAGTAGATCACGACCCCAAGGGATGTAAAGTACGAATGCACCAAGTGCGAATTGGATAGCGAAAGCGCCACCCACTGTTCTTAGATTAATAGCTTTGCGGTTGTCAGATAGTAGTACTGCGATTGCGATCAGTGCAACCATTCCGACTAGGCTCATAAACAGGCTCATAGTTTATGACTTCCTTATTAGTTATTTATTGGCGTGTTACAAAATGGGGCTATAAAGCGGAGGCAATTATACTCATGCGACCACTAATAAAGTAATGCCGTCCTCACACTTTCGTAGAAGATTCATGTACCATTCACACACAAATGTGACCCAAATCACAAGCTCAGTGCAATTTACGCAAACGATAAACAAAAACCTTCGATTTTATTCACATATACCGAATGCGCGATGGCTATTTTGCCAAATTTGCGCTGCAATCGATTGCTTCGGCTCTTTTCTAAGCAAAAAAAGTTCATTTAAGATCGTAACTAAATATTTGGAATGATTAACATTTCCTTGGTTTCCATACATGGGCATGTCCGGAGCATCCGTTTCCAATACCAGACATTCAAGGGGCAATTTTGCGATGGTTGTGCGTGTTTTTTGCGCTCTTGGGTAAGTTATCGTTCCACCGACGCCAATATAGAAACCGAGCTTGATCCACGCCAAAGCTTGCTGTTCACTCCCAGAAAAACCGTGAATCACACCACCTAAGGTGAACTTATGCTGCTTTATTAGCTCGATAAGTCGGTTGTAAGACTTCCTCTCATGGATGATTAAAGGCAGGTCAAACTCCTTCGCAAGCTCCATTTGTTGGATGAAAAAGCGCTCTTGTTTCTCTCGTTCAACGTCCACAAAAAAGTCGAGCCCGCACTCACCTATCGCGACACATTGGCTGTTTTTTGAAGCGAGTAATTGGCGAAGTTCCGAAAATTGTTCGTCATTGGCCGGTTCTAAAAAGTAAGGATGGAAGCCTAATGCATAGTAAATATTGGGGTGAGATTGCGCAATTTTCTCAAGCTTATGCCAGTTATTTTGACCGATAGAAGGGATGAGTAACTTCTCAACTTGAGCCTGTTTTGCCTCTTTGATATATCCCTCAATGCTCAGCTCATGGGTAAAACCTTGCTCAAACGCCTCAAAGTCTGCGTGGCAATGTGTATCAAATAGCGGAAAATCACTTGTTTGCTGTGTCATCTTTCCCACTCTCAGCTTGCTGCCCTTGAGGATCTCGACGATAAGGAACACAACTGCGCTTGTTTTCAGGCGTTAGCCCAAGCTCTTCACACCACTTATCGTATTTCCTAATCCAAGCTTTTATCCAACCGAACATATTTACCTCAAGCTTATTGTCTAAAATGGCACGCATTAAAAAACGCCTATTGCAGAACAATAGACGTTTTTGTTTAACTCGAATAGAGATCGAAGAAATTAGTGCTCGCGCGTCGCTCGGAATTGAACTTCAGGGAAACGTTCAGAAGCTAGGTTCAAGTTCACCATAGTTGGTGCGATGTAAGACAGGTTATCACCGCCATCTAGCGCTAGGTTAGATTGGTTCTTACGTTTGAATTCTTCAAGTTTCTTAGCGTCATCACATTCAACCCAACGAGCTGTTGCAACGTTAACACCTTCGTAGATAGCTTCTACGTTGTATTCCGCTTTCAAGCGCGCTACAACCACGTCGAACTGAAGGACACCAACCGCACCAACGATCAGGTCGTTGTTCTGCATAGGACGGAATACTTGTACTGCGCCCTCTTCTGAAAGCTGAACTAATCCTTTTAGAAGTTGCTTCTGCTTCAGTGGATCGCGTAGACGGATACGACGGAATAGCTCAGGTGCGAAGTTAGGAATACCAGCGAACTTAAGGCTCTCACCTTGAGTAAAGGTATCACCAATCTGGATAGTACCGTGGTTATGTAGACCGATAATATCACCCGCGTATGCTTTTTCAGCACGTGCACGGTCACCCGCCATAAAGGTTACCGCATCAGAGATACTTACACTCTTGCCTGTACGAACATGGTTCATCTTCATACCTTGGTTGTAAGTACCCGAAACGATACGCATGAATGCGATACGGTCACGGTGTTTAGGGTCCATGTTTGCTTGGATCTTAAATACGAAACCAGAGAACTTCTCTTCTGTCGCTTCAACATCACGCTCGTTCGCTTGACGCGTTTGAGGTGCTGGAGCCCATTTCGTTAGACCATCAAGCATGTGGTCAACACCAAAGTTACCCAATGCAGTACCGAAGTAAACCGGCGTTAGTTCACCCGCTAGGAATAATTCATGGTCAAACTCAGGACAAGCACCGATAACAAGCTCTAGCTCTTCACGTACGCTTTCCGCAAGATCAGCACCTACTGCTTCATCTAGCTCAGGGTTATCTAGACCTTTGATGATACGAACTTCTTGGATCTCGTGGCCGTGGCCAGATTCATACAAGATCGTTTCATCACGGTGAATGTGGTAAACACCTTTAAACTCTTTACCGCAACCAATTGGCCATGAGATTGGAGCACAAGCCATACCTAGCTCGCTTTCCACTTCATCAAGCACTTCCATCGGGTCACGAACATCACGGTCAAGTTTGTTCATAAACGTTACGATTGGAGTATCACGAAGACGTGTTACTTCCATCAGCTTACGAGTACGGTCTTCGACACCTTTAGCAGCATCGATAACCATCAAACAAGAATCAACCGCTGTTAGCGTACGGTACGTATCTTCCGAGAAATCTTCGTGTCCTGGAGTATCGAGTAGGTTTACTAGGCAATCATTGTATGGGAATTGCATTACCGACGTAGTTACCGAGATACCACGTTCTTTTTCCATCTCCATCCAGTCAGATTTAGCGTGCTGGTTAGAGCCACGGCCTTTTACGGTACCCGCTTTTTGAATCGCGTTTCCGAATAAAAGAACTTTTTCAGTAATCGTGGTTTTACCCGCATCCGGGTGAGAGATAATCGCAAACGTTCTACGTTTGCTCACTTCTTGTTGGAAAGACATAGTCGCCCTTTGCTGATCTAAAGCGTAAAAAGGGCAAGTAGATAATACTTGCCCTTGAATTCTGTGTGCGGATTATACAGAAAGCGTATCACTTTCTAAAGGGTCAGTTTACACCCTATTTTTTGGCTAATTTTGTGATTAGCTATCTAGTTAGCGAAAAGACGTAACATGACTAGCTAAAAGACATAAAAAGATAGCTCATAATGATGGCATCTTCGTTGCCTTGTTTAGTTGGATAGTAATTACGACGGCGATCAACTTCGTTGAAGCCTGCCTTTTCGTAAAGATTAAACGCGTTCACATTACTTTCGCGAACTTCTAGCCAAGCACTTTCCGCGTCAGCTTGCTCACACATATCAAGGAAATGTTCCGTTAACGCTTTTCCATACCCTTTGCCTTGCTGGCTTGGGTCTACCGCGATATTAAGCAATGTGACTTCGCCAACGATGTTTTGCGCGAAGAAATAGCCCACCACTTGTCCATCAACTTCAAGGACATGATGACAAGCGCCTCGGCTATCAAGATCTCGGATCATATTTTCAGACCAAGGGTGAGAATGCGCGGCCTGCTCGATCTTCCAAATGGCGTCTAGGTGTTGTTGTGAAGTCGGTAAAAATTGATTAGTCATAAGCACAAATTTGTTGCCATAAGTCGCGGCGGTGTTGGTTGTTACCGTTAATGTCAGACAGTAATGGCGATTGAAGTGTTTTAGCCTTCAGCTCTTGAGCCGACTCACAACCAGCAAACCATATCCACTCAACCGAACCTAAATCCACAGTAGACAAGTGTTGCGGTTGAAGGTGTAAAGCCTGAGATAAGTCGAGCTTGATACTTTTGAGTACTCGCTCAAACATCACGGCGAGATCTTCCTGAGGTTTTTCAGGCGAAACCAACAGTAACTTGCAATCGCTCGAGAGCGGAGTCAATTCAGATTCATAACCTGCTAAACGCTCTGGGTGACTTAGTTCCCATTGGCTAATGCCCATCTCATGTAGGTATTGCGCGTGTGTTTGTGACATATCTAGCGGTAGTAACCTTAAGTTTATTGGAGCCAAAGTTTATTGAAACCAGAAGTTTGTTAGAACTAGTTTTGTGAAAGCTGCCTCTATTGAAAGAGCGCTTATTAGAGCAGGGCTGATACTAACAAAAAATAAAGGAGCATCAAGCTCCTTTATTTAGACTAAATCAGTTTGTATCTTGTTGCGTGATAAATCAGCTTATAAGTCGTTGAACTCGGGGCTGTAAGCAATCTCACCAGCATGTCCAGCAAACGCACCGTTTACCAATTCAATCGCTTGGAAAGCACCTTCAGGCACATCCCAAACACAACTCAGGCCAAACTCGCTCGCAGCCTTGAAACCAAAGCGGCTGTAATAAGCAGGGTCACCCAACACAACGCAAGCTGGGTAACCAAAATCAACCAAAGTGGAAAACGCATCTTCAACTAGAGATTTGGCAATGCCTTGGTTGCGGAACTCTTCTTTCACAGCGAGAGGCGCAAGCCCTTGCCAGTTATGATCGTCGCCATCAAGAGTGATAGGGCTAAACATCAGGTGACCAACCACCTCGCCTTCATCAGAACAAGCCACCAGCGATAGCGTTAAATGGCTATTCTCACGCAAGCTCATAACCAAGTTAGCTTCTGCATCTGTTTCAAAAACAGATTTCAATAAACGATCAATGACAAGTATATCTGCCGGTGCTTCAGTTCGAATAAGCATTCATTACCTCACTTTGTGTATCTGGGGATTGTACTCCCTTCTGCACAAAATCAGCTAATTGATTTAACAAAGTTTTCATAGGAGTCGGCAATAAGTCCAAATCTACGCTATCCATCAAGTTTTTGACCTCTAAACCGAGCTCTGTATCACCTTCAATAGACAGTCGACGTTGGAAGAAAAGCGTATCTGGGTCTTCTTTACGTCCCGCAATCAACACAAGATCGTTAAGATTGCCGCTAAAGCTTACATCTTCAACCACGTCTTTATCAGCTACAACCAGTTGCTCATTTTTGTAGCTAATACACCAACTTAACCCCATGTCTTTTATTGAGACTTTCAGCCATTTGTCTTCTAAAAACTCAAAGTCACCGTCCTCTAAAGCTTCCTTGAATACATTCTTAAGCGCCTCCAATAAGGCTCTTTTTTGTACTGTTTTAGGCAATAACTGGACTGGAGATCGCAAAATTGATGCGGCATTTTGAACTAGTTGAGTGCGAATCTTGTTTATCACGTGACTTATCCGTAACTTTGTCAATAATATGGAATGCATCATAGATGATGTTGAGATCTCAGTTACTGTTATGTATCAAATTAACTTCTGTTTGATACTCGACCTTTAATATCCTGAAAATCACAGTTATAGTAACTCAGGTAATGAGAATTACAGCGGATCGCTGCACTCACAGGTAAATATCGATAGCCACACAAAAAGTAATAAATATTTATCGATAGTGAATATTCAAGCTCTTGGAGAATTGGTAGTACTTTGATGCCTCCCCAACAACTACAACATTGGTTTACCCAGCTAACTGCAAATAGTCCGTTCTTTTTTGCAGTACTTGATGCTCAACATAACTATTTTATGGTGAATGAGCGTTACTGCGATATTGCTGGTTTGAGTCAACCAGAGCTTGCAGGCATGAATGATCGCCAAACATTGGGCGAACAGTTCTACCAACATCTCAAGCCTTACTATGAGCGTGCATTCAGTGGCGAAACGATTGAGGCCGAAGTCACCCTCAACGAAACAGACCTCGATACCAGCCTTCATTTCAGCCTATCTCCGCTTACCAATGGCAACAAAACCGACTACATCATCTTTCACGCCTTCGATACATCAGAAAACCAAGTACTTGTCCGTTCTTTAGAAGAATCCGAAGCGAAATTCCACAAGCTATCTCAACTACTCCCTGACGGATTACTGCTCGTTGAAAGTGACTATATCTTGTCATCCAACCCAGCGGCAGCGCGCCTGCTTGGCTTTAACTCAACCACAGAGTTAATTGGCGAACAGCTGGGACGCCTATTTATCGATGAACAAACCAAAACAGTCTTCAATAATAACCTCAGCTCTATTATTTCTGAGTCTGGTTTGGTTTGCTTAACGGGTGCACGATGCGGCTTTGAACGTAAGGTCCAGCTCAACATCGACTCCACCACCGTTCTTGGAAGCAACACTCAGCTGGTGCTTATTCAAGACGCACAAGAAACCGCAAAACAATACACACCAGCAAACAGTGAAGATGCCTACATAGATGCACTGACCAAACTCTACAATCGAGTTGGGTTTACTAAGCGTCTTGAGCAGTTCATTCACAACGATACGCCGGTGGTGATGCTCTACTTAGACATTGATAACTTTAAAAATATCAATGACTCACTTGGTCATCACATCGGTGACAAGGTGATTAAAGAGGTCGCTTCGCGTCTTAAACGCTTACTGCCTCGTAAGGCCGTGATTGGACATTTAGGCGGGGATGAGTTTGGTATTATCCTGCCAGAACCTGAACATCAGCGAACACCTGAAATGCTCGCTGAAAAGATCATATCTCTGATCAATCAACCCTTCGATCTTCACCACTTTAGCAAGCGCTTAGCCTGCTCAATTGGTAGCGTGAGTTTTCCTCAAGATGGTACTGATGCTCGTATCTTGCTGCAAAATGCAGACACAGCAATGTATGAAGCCAAAGATCGTGGGCGCAACCGTCTGATCAAGTTCAACGAACAGATGAACAAAGAAGCGCGCATGCGACTGTGGCTTGAGATAGAGCTACAAAAAGCGCTGCAACAGAATGGACTTGAGGTTTGGTATCAACCAAAAGTGAATGCCCGTGATTTCACCATCAACGGCGCTGAAGCTCTGGTACGTTGGAAGCATCCTGTCGAAGGTTATATCAGTCCTGCTGCGTTCATTCCTGTAGCGGAGCGAGCTGGTCTTATCGAACAACTTGGCCGAGTGGTAATGCGCGAAGTGTTTGCTACGGTTAAACGCTGGAAGATGCAAGGTATCCTTCCAGGTCGAGTGGCTATCAACCTTTCACCAGAACAGTTTGGTAACCCGAAACTGATTGATTACATGGAAAAGCTACTGCGTTCGACCGAGCTTGATCCAAGTGCGATTACGTTCGAGCTAACGGAAAGTGCGGTGATGAGTGATAGTGAACACACACTCCAAATGCTTAACGCCATCAAGAAACTTGGCTTTGCTCTCTCCATTGATGATTTTGGTACAGGTTACTCTTCACTGTCTTACCTTGCTCGCTTCCCAATTGATGAGCTTAAGATAGACCGTGCTTTCATCTCTGATATCGATACCCTACCAAAGCAAATCACCGTAATTGAAAACATCATCAACCTAGGTAAATCTCTCGATTTGACCGTGGTTGCTGAAGGTGTCGAAACCAGTGAGCAAGCGACTCTATTATCGAACCTCAACTGTAGTTCGATTCAAGGCTTCCACTTCTACCGTCCGCAACCAAAACAAGATGTCGAAGAGTTGTTTGCCCAAAACCGCCGTCATAAGAACTAATCAAGTACCTCATATTTAAACCAAGCCAACATGTAAAACGGTCACTCGTCAGTACCTCAAACGGAGTAAAAGCAGATTTATCCATCTAAACCTGCCTTACATCAATTCCGTCATTCACAATTCTTCATAAAATGCTCGCTTCAACTTAATTCTACTGGTAGTGAGCAAATGGAACTCTTATGCCCAGCGGGTAACTTACCTGCTTTGAAAACCGCTATTGATTGTGGTGCGGATGCTGTCTATATCGGATTCAAAGACGATACCAATGCCCGACACTTTGCAGGCCTAAACTTTGCGGGTAAAAAGCTCGATCGTGCTGTGCAGTATGTGCATGACCACAACAAGAAAATTCATGTTGCCCTAAATACGTTTGCTCACCCAAATGGCTTCGACCGTTGGACTAATGCCGTAGACAACGCCGCTGCTCTGGGTGTTGATGCGCTGATCATCGCAGACATCGCGGTGCTTGAGTACGCAGCAAATAAGTATCCAGATCTAGAACTGCACCTATCAGTGCAAGCATCTGCGACCAATGCGGCGGCTATCGACTTCTACCATAAAAACTTCAACGTTAAGCGTGTCGTACTACCGCGTGTGTTGTCGATTCATCAGGTCAAACAGCTTTCTCGTAACATCACTTCTGACGTTGACCTTGAAGTATTCGCTTTTGGTAGCTTGTGCATCATGGCAGAAGGCCGTTGCTACCTCTCTTCATACATGACAGGCGAATCACCAAATACTGTTGGTGCTTGTTCTCCGGCGAAATACGTTCGCTGGCAAGAAACAGAAACTGGCCTCGAATCTCGCTTGAACGAAATCCTTATCGATAAATATGAAGCAGGTGAAAACGCAGGTTACCCAACGCTGTGTAAAGGCCGCTTTGAAGCAGATATCGATGGTGAACGTAAGCGCTATCACGCACTTGAAGAGCCAACCAGCCTCAACACGCTATCCATGTTGCCTGAGCTTTTCGCGGCGAACGTTGCCTCAGTGAAGATTGAAGGTCGCCAACGCAGCCCGGCTTATGTTGAACAAGTCACTCGTACGTGGCGTGCAGCTATCGATCGCTACTTAGCGAACCCAGAACAATACCAAGTGGAACAAGCTTGGAATGCGACACTGGCGAATGTATCGGAAGGTACACAAACCACGCTTGGCGCTTATCACCGTAAATGGCAATAGAGCCAAATGGAGAACTCAATGAAATACGCATTAGGCCCTCTACTTTATTTTTGGCCAAAACAAGACGTTGAAAGCTTCTATGAGCAAGCGAAATCAAGCTCTGCCGATATCATCTACCTAGGTGAAGCGGTGTGTTCAAAGCGTCGTGAGATGAAAGCGAAACACTGGATGGACATTGCTAAAGAGCTGTCTGCTTCAGGTAAGCAAGTCGTACTTTCCACCATGGCATTGCTAGAAGCACCAAGCGAAGTCAACATCATGAAGAAGTACATCGATAACGGTGACTTTGCGATCGAAGCCAATGATGTGTCTGCAATTCAACTGGCCAGCGAAAGCAAAGTACCTTTCGTGGTTGGCCCGGCAGTAAACACCTACAACGCACGCACCCTGAACCTATTCTTGAAACAAGGCATGACGCGTTGGTGTATGCCGGTTGAGCTTTCTCGCGAATGGCTAAGCAACGTAATGACCCAGTGCGAAGAGCTAAATATTCGTAACAAGTTCGAAGTTGAAGTGTTTAGCCACGGCTACCTACCGCTTGCTTACTCAGCACGCTGCTTTACCGCTCGCGCTGAAAACAAAGCTAAAGACGATTGCGAAACCTGCTGTATCAAGTACCCAACAGGGCTACAAGTAGAAAGCCAAGAAGGCCAATCAGTCTTCAACCTTAACGGTATTCAGACGCAATCAGGCTACTGCTACAACCTAGTCAATGATTTACCGAACATGCACGATCTGGTTGATGTGGTTCGTTTAAGCCCTCTCGGTATCGATACCTTCTCTGAAATCAACAACTTCAGAGCAAACGAGCAAGGTCAAAAACCGATGAAAATTGAAAGCCGCCAATGTAATGGGTATTGGCATCAGCTTGCAGGTTTAGACGTTAAGAACATCTAGTTCCTCGCATTGGACTAACCAGTAACAAATACAAAAAAGGTCTAGCATTCGCTAGACCTATTTTATTCGACTTAAGAAACGCGACCTATGCCGCCGCGGTTTCCATCGATGAGGCATCGAGCTTCTTTATATCTTTGTAGAGCATCACCATCACCACCACACTTAGCGCGATGTTAGACAGTGGGTACGCAATCCAGATCCCCGGCACACCATACAACTTAGGCATAATGTACAAGAACGGTAGTTGGATAAGCATATTACCTATAGTCACAAACATCGCCTTGCTGCCCTTGTTCACCGCTTGATAGTAAGCAGCTGCGACTACCAAGAAGCCATCCAGCGCCAGTGCAAACATGTGAAGGCGAATACCCAACACCGTGTACTCAACCAACTGAGGTTCGTCTGAGTTAAATACTGATACAAACTCACGTGGGAACGCATTGAGAAGCAGCACGAACGCCACACCAATCAATACCGAACTCATCATCGCAATCTTAAGTAGCTTGCGGATGTTTGCTTGGTTACGCGCACCATGGTTGTAGCTCACCAATGGTTGCATGCCGTTGGCGATACCTTCAGCCGTGAGATAATAAACCGTCACGATGTAGCCCAAAATCGCGTAAGCACCGATCATCAACTGGTCGCCATATTGAGAGAACAACGCATTGTGCAACGCCACCATCATCGAACCATAAGCGTACATAAAGAAGCTTGATGTACCAATGGCGAAGATTTGTGGAATCACATCCAGCTTCAATCTCAACTCATTCCAACGTAAACGTAGGTTTGCTCGACGCGAGAAGAAGTAAGCCAAGCCGAGAGCCGTTACTACAAACTGGGCAATCGCTGTTGCTAATGCTGCACCCATCAACTCCCAGCCATAGAGAGCGATAAACAGGTAATCGAGCACGATATTAATCACCGCACCAACGATCATCAGTATCGTCGCTAAGTTCGGACTGTCATCGTTACGCAGTAGAAACGGCATCGCGATCGAACCTAGCGTGAAGACACTAGCACCAATCAGAATGTGTAAGTACTGCAGACCAAGTTCATACACTCGCCCTTCAGCGCCCTGCCAAAGCAAGAAGTTATCAGCAAACAAGAACAGCAATGCAGAGACAATAGGCGTTATCGCTAACAACAAGGTTAAGCCCGTTGCTAAGATCTGCTTAGCGCCTTGAGTATCTTTTTCACCTTGGCGAATCGAGACAAGCGCACCTGTGCCCACACCCACCAACATACCAATACCAAGAATCGAACCAATCACAGGCCACGCAACATTGATACCTGCAAGTCCATCAGCCCCCACATAGCGGCCAATGAAGATGCCATCCACCACTTGGTACAGGCCATTAACCAACATGGCCGCCACGGTAGGGATTGTGTATCGCCAAAATTGACGACTAATTGAGTTACTCATTTCTTACTCTACTTTCATTTGTGAGTCGCATATCAACAAGATATGACTCGAAAAATTAGTTAACAAGGCTAACTAAATATCTAAATTATTTACTTTAAAGCTTTATTTAATAATAGGTTTAACTGCTGAGATTCTTGCTCAGACAAACGGCTTTCCAGTATCTGTGCCATGACCTGATAGATCTTACTTTCTTCTTCCAAGCCGACTTCCGCTTTGCTGGTCAGTACGACCAACTTAGACCTCGCATCTTCGAGCGAAGCTTTACGCTCAACGAGACCTTTTCTCTCTAACCTTTGAACCATAGTAGTTGCTGAAGGCTTGGTTACTTGCATTTCAATCGCCAGATCTGTCAATCGGATCGGTTCAGGAGAGGCTTGAATGACCTTCAAATAGTCATATTCATTGAAGCTCAATTGGCAAATAGGATCTTCATTTACCTGAGTGCGCCATATCTTAGAGGCGAAGCGCTCAATCTTTTCTAAATTCTGGTTCAGCATACTCACCTAATCAAAGAATAGCATTTAGTTAGCAAGGCTAACTATTTTAGTGTTGTTTAAATAAAAAGCAATCAAAACGAGATGAAGATCATAAAAAAGGAGCATAAAAAAACCGCTGACAGACAGCGGCTTTTCGGAATCAAAATGTGTTGCTTACTTAGCGTTGGCTTCTTCTTCGGCCTCAGCCAGCTTAACTTGCGCTAAGTGCTCAGCTTTAAGTGTGGTGAAGATACGGCTTAACTCTAAGAAAGAGTAACGATGTTCTACGTATTCATACACGTTAAAAGAAACCGCTAACTTGTACAAAGAGATAGCATTCGCGTAATCACCATTCATATGGTAACGCTTAGCAAGGTAGAAGTACGTCTCTGTTAGACGCTGCGCAAGTAACGTGTTGTCACGAGTACCGGTTAAGATCGCCTTGAAAGCCTGCTCTTCAGTAATGTCATCAAGCATAATCGCGACTAATACCCAACCCCACTGCTCATCACGGCTCTCGTAACGTTTTTGCAAATCAAGCTTAGCCTGCTCTGGCGTCAGCTCATGCTGAATGATGTACAACCACAGAGCGCGAAACGGATCGCTAGGATCGTCGGCATAGTGCTTCATCATCTCTTCATTGGCTAAGTCGTAACGCTCGCCATAGTAAAGCGCGATAGAGCGGTTCCTTTCTGCGTAAGAGTTTGCAGGATCAAGCTCTAACGTAGAATCAAAAGATTCATAAGCCGTATCAAACTCCCCTACCTGCGTAAAGTAAACACCCAAAAGATTGAAGATATCAGGTTGAGCAGGGTTCAATGAAAGAGATTGGTTGAAGTCGAGACGCGCGAGATCACGCAGGCCAACACTGTCGTAGTAGTTACCACGTTCAAACAGCATCTTAGCTCGAACTTCATCGTTCAAATCTGGGCGCTGTAATAACTGACTAAGACGTGCAATTTGAACTTCTTGCTGAACGCTTGGTTGCAATGGCACAGCCATCGGTGGATAAACCCAACTTGAGGTGTTATCTGATGTTGTCGCACAACCTGTTAGTACAAGCAGTAAACACATACTCGCGGTTTGAAACCATTTCACAAATAATTACTCCTGTTATGACCGCAATAAAAAAGGGGAGCGATATGCTCCCCTTTATAACATGCTTTGTTGACGATAGGTTAGAAATCACTAAAAAGCGATATCACCATCGACACACTGAGAATTACTCAGCAGCAGGTGCTTCGCCTTCAGCTGGCGTTTCAACTGCTTCTTTCATGCTTAGACGTACACGGCCTTGACGGTCAATTTCAAGAACCTTAACAGGAACTTCTTGACCTTCAGTTAGGTAGTCAGACACTTTCTCAACGCGCTTGTCAGCGATTTGAGAGATGTGTACTAGACCATCTTTACCTGGAAG
Source organism: Vibrio sp. 10N.261.51.A4 (assembly GCF_041471945.1). Lineage (NCBI taxonomy): Bacteria > Pseudomonadati > Pseudomonadota > Gammaproteobacteria > Vibrionales > Vibrionaceae > Vibrio > Vibrio sp. 10N.261.51.A4. The sequence goes on along the minus strand of NZ_JBFRPJ010000001.1, from coordinate 99,927 downwards.
GATAGTAACGAATGCACCGAAGTCAGCTAGACGAGCAACTTTACCTTGGTAAATGCGGCCAACTTCAACTTCAGCTGTGATCTCTTCGATACGACGGATAGCTTCTTTAGCAGCTGCGCCTTCAGTAGCAGCAATCTTGATTGTGCCATCGTCTTCGATTTCGATTGTAGTACCAGTTTCTTCACAAAGAGCACGGATAACTGCGCCGCCTTTACCGATAACATCTTTGATCTTATCAGAGCTGATTTTCATTGTGTGGATACGTGGAGCGAATTCAGAGATATCTTCACGAGCACCAGAGATAGCTTCATCCATTACAGAAAGGATGTGCTTACGTGCACCTTGCGCTTGGTTAAGTGCAATTTGCATGATCTCTTTAGTGATACCTTCGATCTTGATGTCCATTTGAAGTGCAGTGATACCAGCGTTAGTACCTGCTACTTTAAAGTCCATGTCACCTAGGTGATCTTCGTCGCCAAGGATGTCAGAAAGAACAACGAAATCGTCGCCTTCTTTAACAAGACCCATTGCGATACCCGCAACAGAAGCTTTGATTGGAACACCAGCATCCATAAGAGCTAGAGATGTACCACATACAGAAGCCATTGAAGAAGAACCGTTAGATTCTGTGATTTCCGATACAACACGAACTGTGTATGGGAATTCTTCAACAGAAGGCATTACTGCTTGGATACCACGTTTAGCAAGCTTACCGTGACCAATTTCACGACGCTTAGGAGAACCAACGAAACCAGTTTCACCTACACAGTATGGAGGGAAGTTGTAGTGTAGAAGGAAGTTGTCTTTCTTCTCACCCATCAGGCTGTCGATGATTTGAGCATCACGTTGTGTGCCAAGCGTTGCAGTAACAAGTGCTTGAGTTTCACCACGAGTGAATAGAGAAGAACCGTGTGTACGTGGAAGAACACCAGTACGTACGTCTAGCGCACGAACCATGTCTTTTTCACGGCCATCGATACGTGGGTTGCCAGCGATGATGCGGCTACGTACTACGTTTTTCTCTAGAGAACCAAGCATGCCGCGGATTTCGCGCTCATCTAGGTTTTCGTCTTGTGCAATTAGAGCTTCAACAACGTCGTTCTTGATTACGCCAACTTGCTCGTAACGAGCCATTTTCTCAGTGATCTGGTACGCGTCAGATAGACGAGTTTCAGCAAGTTCAGCAACTTGAGCTTTAAGCTCAGTGTTAACTGCTGGTGCTTCCCAGTTCCAAGATGGAGTTGCAACTTCAGCAGCAAACTCGTTGATTGCTTTGATTACAACTTGTTGTTGGTCGTGACCGTAAACAACAGCTGAAAGCATTTCTTCTTCAGATAGGTTATCTGCTTCAGATTCAACCATAAGTACTGCGCCTTCTGTACCAGACACAACTAGGTCTAGTTTAGAGTTTTCAAGCTCAGTATTTGATGGGTTAAGAACAAGTTCGCCGTCGATGTGACCAACACGTGCAGCACCGATAGGACCATTGAATGGAGCACCAGAGATAGCAAGCGCAGCAGATGTTGCGATCATAGTGATCATGTCTGGGTTTACGTCAGGGTTGATAGAAACAACCGTAGCGATAACTTGAACTTCGTTTTTAAACGCACTTGGGAAAAGTGGACGAATTGGACGGTCAATCAGACGAGCTGTTAGTGTTTCGCCTTCAGATGGACGACCTTCACGCTTGAAGAAACCACCAGGGATTTTACCCGCAGCGTATGTACGCTCTTGGTAGTTTACTGTTAGTGGGAAGAAGTCTTGACCTGCAACTGCTTCCTTCTTAGCAACAACAGAAACGAATACTGATGTATCGTCCATAGTCGCCATTACAGCAGCAGTAGCTTGACGTGCAATTACGCCCGTTTCTAGAGTAACGGTGTGGTTACCGTACTGGAACGATTTTACAACTGGTTTTTCAAACATTGTATATCCTTAGCTCTAAAGTCAGACTTTAGATTAAGTGAATAATGACTCAAGACATTACCAATCGCGACTAGTGAAAAGGGACTTAGAATGGTGACTCTTTGTATGTGTTCATACGCCGAATTAAGACCAAATCCGCCTTTGAATAGTCGCGACCTATTGGCCGACATCTGTGACTGTAATCTCTTGAGAGGTTGATTGCCAAACGCTGAAAACGCTATAGGCGGGCGTAGTATAAACTATTTTTATTAGGAGATATATTTCCTATCAGAAAAAGCCAGATGATATTCTGAGCATCCAGCCTAGCATTTTCTTACAGGCACAAAAAAAGGAGCATAAATGCTCCTTTTCTTCAAACTGTCTTTGCAGACATCGCTATTAGCGACGTAGGCCTAGACGCTTGATTAGGTCTTGGTAACGAGCAAGGTTTTTGCCTTTCAAGTAATCAAGAAGCTTACGACGGCTAGAAACCATACGTAGTAGACCACGACGGCTGTGGTGATCGTGTTTGTGCGCTTTGAAGTGACCTTGTAGGTGGTTGATAGAAGCAGTAAGTAGTGCTACTTGTACTTCTGGTGAACCTGTGTCGCCTTCAGATTGTGCGTATTCTGCAACGATTGCTGCTTTAGTTTCTGCATTCAGAGACATAATTCTCTCCTGATAAGAGTAAGTTTATATTTGTAGCAGCCAATCTCTGATTCAGCCGCTACGCGAGCCGAGGATTATAGGGAAGTTTGTCAGTTGGTGCAATAACAATCGAACCCATTAAAAACGAAAAAAGCGAACCACCTAAATTAGGCGTTCGCTTTCTATCTTATTTGCTCACTTTTCACGACTCAGCGCTAAGATCCGATGTAAGCGCTACGCTTGTGGCTCTTCATCTCTGAAAACAACCAAACGCTTCGGTGCAACTCGGCCATCTTCAGCAATCTGAGCTACGCCGACAAACAGCTTCTCTTCGCCACTTGTCATACGAACCGTGCCTTCAGTTGGCGCACCAGCAACCTGAACTGGCATACCGTGCTGAACTAGGTCAGTCAGTTCCGCGTTCAGGTTTACTTCTGGTAAGTCTTCAACGGCAGTGTCCATTGGCATCAGCAGTGGATCAAGCAGCTCTTTCGGTGCAATTTCTTGCGCCTGTGCTTGCTCTAGGATCTCGTTTAACTGCTCCAAAGTCACCATACGCTCGTATGGGTACTTTGCGACACCTGTACGACGAAGCATGGTCACGTGAGCACCACAACCTAGCATTTCACCAAGGTCGTCGGTAATTGTGCGGATGTATGTGCCTTTCGAACAATGCACTTCCATTTCAACTTCATCACCTTCAAAGCGAAGCAGTTCAATAGAGTACACAGTGATCTTACGAGACTCACGAGGAACCTCAATACCTGCACGTGCGTATTCGTACAAAGGCTTACCTTGATACTTCAATGCCGAAAACATTGATGGTATCTGATCGGTTTCACCCTTGAAGCTCGCAATGCAACGCTCAAGCTGTTCTTGAGTCACGTTAACATCACGTGTCTCTACCACTTCACCATCAGAGTCAGAGGTATTGGTACGCTCACCAAGCTTAGCGATAACAACGTAGCGCTTATCAGAATCTAGAAGAAACTGAGAGAACTTCGTCGCTTCACCAAGACAAATTGGCAGCATGCCAGTCGCAAGAGGATCCAGAGCACCGGTGTGCCCTGCCTTCTCTGCAAAGTAAATACGCTTTACTTTTTGCAGTGCATCATTAGACGAAATGCCAGTCGGCTTATCTAATAGAATTACCCCGTTGATAGGGCGACCTTTACGACGGCGAGCCATTACTCTTCGCCCTTAGACTGAGTTTCGTCAGTGCGGCCAGCTTCTTCTTGCTTACGCTTGTCGTCGTTCAGAACTTCACTTACTAGGTTAGACATACGCATGCCTTCTACTAGTGTGTTGTCGTAAGTAAAACGAACTTCAGGCGTTAGACGGTGGCGAATACGCTTACCAAGAGCCATACGAACTGGCACTTCATGCTCTTTAAGAGCTTTAAGGCATGATTCCGGTGTTTGCTCACCAACACATAGGAAAGTCACGAACACTTTTGCGTAAGCAAGGTCACGAGACACTTCTACGTCTGAGATAGTTACCATACCAATACGTGAGTCACGAACTTCACGTTGTAGGATAAGCGCAAGCTCTTTTTGAAGCTGCTGAGACACACGTTGTGTGCGGCTAAATTCTTTTGACATTTTCTTTTCTCACTTAGAAAGATGGGGGGCTTGGTAATAACCAGCCCCCCATGGTGTATTCAACAACCGATTACTTATTACCTTTACTAGTAATGTTAGTAACCTTAGTCAATATGTCGAGTCGTACAGACTGATTAGTCTAGAGTACGTTTAACCTCAACGATTTCGAATACTTCGATCTGGTCACCAACGCGAACGTCGTTGTAGTTCTTAACGCCGACACCACACTCGTAACCGTTCTTAACTTCTTGAACGTCATCTTTAAAGCGACGAAGTGACTCTAGTTCACCTTCGTAGATAACAACGTTTTCACGAAGTACACGGATTGGGTTGCTACGCTTAATCGTACCTTCAGTCACGATACAACCAGCGATTGCACCAAGTTTAGGCGACTTAAATACGTCACGAACTTGTGCAAGACCAATGATCTCTTGACGGAACTCAGGAGCAAGCATACCGCCCATCGCCTGTTTAACTTCGTCAATCAGTTGGTAAATGATTGAGTAGTAACGTAGATCTAGGTTTTCGTTCTGAACCGTGTTACGCGCAGTTGCGTCAGCACGAACGTTGAAACCAAGGATGATAGCGTTAGAAGCTGCAGCAAGCGTTGCATCAGTTTCAGTAATACCACCAACACCAGAACCTACGATGTTCACTTTCACTTCGTCAGTTGACAGTTTCAGTAGAGAGTCAGCAATCGCTTCTACAGAACCTTGAACGTCAGCTTTAAGTACCACGTTAAGCTCAGCAACTTCGCCAGCCGTCATGTTCGCGAACATGTTCTCTAGTTTCGCTTTTTGTTGGCGAGCTAGTTTAACATCACGGAATTTACCTTGACGGTAGTTCGCAACTTCACGTGCTTTACGCTCATCACGTACAACAGTCGCTTCATCGCCTGACGAAGGAACACCAGAAAGACCTAGAATTTCTACAGGAATAGATGGACCTGCAGTTTCGATGTCTTTACCGTTTTCATCACGCATTGCACGAACACGGCCGTACTCTTGACCACAAAGAACGATATCGCCTTTGTTTAGAGTACCAGACTGTACTAGTACTGTTGCAACTGGACCGCGACCTTTATCAAGGCGAGATTCAACAACAACACCAGACGCCATACCTTCTTTAACCGCTGTAAGTTCAAGAACTTCAGACTGAAGAAGGATTGCTTCTAGAAGACCATCGATGTTTGTACCCTGTTTAGCAGAGATGTGAACGAAGATGTTCTCACCACCCCATTCTTCAGGGATAACGTCGTATTGAGCTAGCTCATTCTTAACGTTGTCTGGGTTTGCACCCTCTTTATCGATCTTGTTCACAGCAACAATCAGAGGAACGCCTGCCGCTTTCGCGTGCTGGATTGCTTCGATTGTTTGTGGCATTACGCCATCGTCTGCTGCAACTACAAGTACAACGATATCTGTCGCTTGAGCACCACGAGCACGCATAGCTGTAAACGCCGCGTGTCCAGGAGTATCAAGGAAAGTGATCATACCGTTGTCAGTATCTACGTGGTAAGCACCAATGTGCTGCGTGATACCGCCAGCTTCGCCAGAAGCAACGTGTGCTTTACGAATGTAATCAAGTGTTGAAGTTTTACCGTGGTCAACGTGACCCATGATAGTAACAACAGGAGCACGACCTTCAGCGATAGCATCGCTATCACGGTCAGCTAGTACTGCTTCTTCAAGTTCGTTTTCTTTACGTAGGATTACCTTGTGACCCATTTCTTCAGCAACAAGTTGTGCTGTTTCTTGGTCGATCACTTGGTTGATAGTCGCCATAGCGCCCATCTTCATCATTACTTTGATAACTTCAGTTGCTTTAACTGACATTTTGCTAGCCAGTTCAGAAACAACGATAGTTTCGCCGATAGCAACGTCAGATTTAGCAACAGTTGCTGACTTATCGAAGCCTTGCTGCATTGAAGTTGGTTTAGCAAGCTTACCTTTACCGCCACGACCACGCTGGTTACGACCACCACGGTTGTTTGCAGGTTGGTTAGCAGGAGCTGCTTTCTTCTTGCGACGACGAGGTGCTTTCTCATCTTTCTTATCTGCCGCATCTTCAGCTTCACGAGCGTAAGTAGAAGTAGTCACATGGTAATCCGCAGATTTCTCTTGCTCTTTCTTCTTCTTCTCTTCTTCAGACCAACGTTCTTGGTTCTCTTCTGCTAACTTACGAGCTTCTTCAACAAGCTTAGCTGCTTCAGCTTCTGCTTTACGAGTTGCTTCTAGCTCTTGACGAGCTTTAAGTTCATCCGCTTCTTTTTTCGCTTGTGCGTTAGCGTCTGCATTTTTTGAATTCATGTCTTTTTTAGCCTTTTCAGCTTGTGCGCGTTGAGCCTTCTCTTCAGCTTCACGTTTTGCATCCGCTTCACGTGTTACTTTTTCTTCAGCTTCGCGCTGTGCTTTCTCTGCAGCATCACGTTTCGCTTGCTCTTCAGCATCGCGTTGTGCTTTCTCTTCCGCTTCACGATTAGCTACTTCCTCAGCTTCACGTTTCGCTTCATCTTCAATAGTGCTGCGCTTCACGTAAGTACGCTTTTTACGTACCTCTACTTGAACATCCTTACTCTTACCGCCTCCAGCGGCAACACTTAGCGTGCTGCGGGTCTTGCGTTGAAGAGTTAAACGAGTCGGTTCTGTTTCGCCTGAAGTATCGCCGTGCTCCTTTTTAAGGTGCGTTAGCAATGTTTGCTTCTCTGAATCAGTCACTTGATCCGACCCTGCTTTCTTCATGCCTGCATCAGCAAGTTGTTCAATTAAGCGGTCAACTGGCGTACCAATCTCTTCACTCAGTGCTTTAACTGTTAATTGTGTCATACCGCTTTCTCTCCTTGCTGAATTATTCTTCGTCGCCGAACCAACAGATGTTACGCGCAGCCATAATTAGCTCGCCTGCACGCTCTGCAGTTAGGTCTTCGATGCCTTCTAGTTCATCAACGCCTTGGTCAGCTAGGTCTTCCAGTGTCGCAACGCCTTTTGCTGCTAGCTTGTAAGCCATTTCACGCTCAAGACCTTCAAGTGCAAGTAAGTCTTCAGCAGGCTCAACACCGTCGAAAGTTTCTTCTTTCGCTAGCGCTAGAGTAGTCAGTGCGTCTTTTGCGCGGTTACGTAGTTCTTCAACGATACCTTCGTCTAGACCGTCTACTTCAAGAAGCTCGTTCACAGGAACGTATGCTACTTCTTCAAGCGTAGAGAAGCCTTCTTCAACAAGCATTTGAGCAAAGTCTTCTTCAATGTCTAGGTGCTTCATGAAGTTTTCAATAGAAGCAACTGCTTCTTCTTGGTGCTTCTTCTCAAGATCAGCAACAGTCATTACGTTCAGTTCCCAACCAGTAAGTTGAGACGCTAGACGTACGTTTTGACCGCTACGGCCAATCGCTTGTGCTAGGTTATCCGCTTCAACAGCGATATCCATAGAGTGTGCGTCTTCATCAACGATGATTGAAGCAACATCAGCAGGAGCCATTGCGTTGATTACGAATTGAGCCGGGTTATCATCCCAAAGAACGATATCAATACGCTCACCACCAAGATCGTTAGAAACAGCTTGTACACGTGCGCCACGCATACCAACACACGCACCAACTGGGTCAATACGTTTGTCGTTTGTTTTCACAGCGATTTTAGCACGAGAACCAGCGTCACGTGCAGCACCTTTAAGTTCAATTAGCTCTTCACCAATCTCAGGCACTTCAACACGGAATAGTTCAGCTAGCATTTCTGGCTTCGAACGAGTAACGAAAAGCTGGAAACCACGAGCTTCTGGTTTAACTGCGTAAAGAAGACCACGAACACGGTCACCTGGACGGAAGTTTTCACGAGGAAGTTGGTCATCACGAAGGATTACCGCTTCAGCGTTGTTACCTAGGTCTAGGATAATAGTGTCACGGTTAACTTTCTTAACTGCGCCAGTTACTAGCTCGCCTTCGTTATCGATGAACTGCTCAACGATTTGAGCGCGTTCAGCTTCACGTACTTTCTGTACGATAACTTGCTTAGCCGTTTGAGTCGTAATACGGTCAAACGTTACTGATTCGATATCATCTTCAATGAAACCGCCAAGTTCGATCTCTGGGTCATCGTACTTTGCAGCTTCAATAGAGATTTCTTTTGTTGGGAATTCAACTTCCTCAACAGCTTCCCAACGACGGAAAGTTTCGAAATCACCCGTTTTACGGTCAATTTCAACACGAACTTCAATTTCTAGTTCGCTTTTCTTTTTTGTTGCCGTTGCAAGCGCGATTTCAAGCGCTTCAAAAATACGCTCACGAGGAACTGCTTTCTCATTTGAAACAGCTTCTACTACCGCCAAAATTTCTTTGTTCATTAATCTAGCCTCTTAAGCTCTTCTCTCTAGGAGAACTAAAATTTAGGGATCAGGTTAGCTTTCGCAATATTGCTCAGGACGAATTCTTCTTCTTGTCCTTCAACCAATACTTTCACTGTCTCGCCTTCGATAGATTGGATATCACCTTTCCATTTACGACGGTTGCCGACAGCCATTTTCAAAACGATGCTTACCTCGTGACCAATAAATTGTTGGTAATGCTCTGCTTTGAACAGTGGTCTCTCTAAACCTGGTGAAGACACTTCAAGGTTATAAGCCACTGAAATTGGATCTTCAACGTCCATTACGGCACTTACTTGGTGGCTAACTTCAGCGCAATCATCTACATTGATACCGTTTGGTGAATCGATGTAAATACGTAGCGTTGAGTGCTCACCAGCACGAATAAATTCTAATCCAACTAACTCATAACCTGATGCTGCTACTGGAGCGTCAAGCATTTCAGTAAGTTGTCTTTCTAAACCAGTCATTTAACCACTCCAGAAACAAAAAAAGGGCTCAAAGCCCAATTTAAATTCCAAGCAAACATTATCTAAATACATTTACAAATGCTTAGATAACAAAAAACCCCGTATAAGCCGGGGTTTTTGTTGCTGGACCCTTATATGTTAAGTGCCATCACATTCGATATCGCACCTAACTCACAGTGAGGTTCACACTGTGCAAACTTGCTACCAATACAAGCTATATAATAGCATTGAAATTGGTTGCGGGAGCCGGATTTGAACCGACGACCTTCGGGTTATGAGCCCGACGAGCTACCAAACTGCTCCATCCCGCGTCCGACTTGCGAGCATTATACGCCCAACAAGATGTTTTACAAGTTTGTAAACATGGTGCCGAGAGAGGGACTCGAACCCTCACACCCTAAGGCACTAGCACCTCATGCTAGCGTGTCTACCAATTTCACCATCTCGGCATCAAATCTTTACAGATTATTGTGGAATTTCGTCGCCTTGCGCCGGAACTTCACTCACTGCATCATCAGCTTGTTGAATCACCTGACCTTGGGTCGGGTCAATCCATTGTGACTCAGTTTTATGTGTAGACATATTACCAAGCACTAAGCTAAGGATAAAAAATGTAGTTGCAAAAATTGCAGTCATTCGGGTAAGGAAATTTCCTGAGCCACCAGCACCAAACACAGTGTTTGAAGCGCCAGCACCGAAAGAGGCTCCCATATCTGCGCCTTTACCTTGTTGAATCAACACTAGGCCAATTACACCAAGCGCTGCCAACAGGTAAATCACAAGTAGAACTGTAAACATTTTTCCACCTATGTTCCTAATTGTTGAGCCAGCGCCGTTCAAAAAACTATTTTTAAGAACAAGGCTAGCGACCTCCTAACTGAAGGCCGAGCAATACTAGCGAATGCGACGATGGCTGACAAGGAGAATTTGCTAAAAAATAAGCCTTTACCAAGTGAGTGGTCAAAAAAAGGTCAAAAGCGACACAAAACTCATTTACGTCTCTCTTGACCGTTATATCTCTTGACCGTTATATCTTTTGACCGTGAGATAACTCAATCACTTCTAATCACAGGCGCTATTCGTTACGCCGGCTAAGTAAAAGGTTAAATTAGCAGTTTGCTTTTACTGCATCTGCAATCTTAAGCGCTGATGCTTGAACAAGCTCTGCATCTTCGCCTTCAACCATGACACGCAGTAGTGGCTCGGTACCAGACTTGCGTAATAGCACACGGCCTTTCTCGCCAAGCTCAGCTTCTACTTCAACAACCGCTGCTTTTACCGCTTCGGCTTCTAGTGGGTTTGAATCTCCGCTGAAACGAACGTTTTCTAGAACTTGAGGGTACAACGTCATGCCCTGAGACAACTCATTCAGTGTCATTTCGCTATCAACAACTGAAGCCAAAACTTGCAGAGCAGCAACGATAGCATCACCCGTCGTCACTTTATCTAGTAGGATAACGTGCCCCGAGTTTTCAGCGCCGATCTTCCAGCCTTTAGCAAGAAGCTGTTCCATTACGTAACGGTCACCAACAGCAGCACGAACAAACGGAATACCTAACTGCTTAAGGCCATTTTCCATACCAAGGTTGGTCATTAGTGTACCAACAACGCCACCTTTCAACTCACCGCGACGCAGTGCATCACGAGCAATGATGTAAGCGATTTGATCGCCATCAACTTTGTTACCTAGCTCGTCAACCATGATGATACGGTCACCATCACCATCAAAGCCAAGGCCTAATGCCGCTTTTTCTTCAACCACTTTTGCTTGCAGAGCACGTACATCCGTCGCACCGACTTCGTGGTTGATGTTAGTACCGTTTGGCTCAACACCAATCGCAACGACCTCAGCACCCAGTTCTTTAAATACAGCAGGCGCAATGTGGTAAGTCGCACCATGTGCACAATCGATAACGATCTTCATGCCAGCTAATGTCATTTTATGTGGGAACGTACTTTTACAGAACTCGATGTAACGGCCAGCCGCATCGTTCAAACGTACTGCTTTACCTAGCTCTGAAGAATCAACACATTCGATGTCTTTATCCAACTCTGCTTCAATTGCCAACTCGATATCGTCCGGCAGTTTTGTTCCCTCAGAAGAGAAGAACTTGATACCGTTATCGTAGTATGGGTTGTGTGATGCAGAGATAACAATACCGGCTTCAGCGCGGAAGGTTTGAGTTAGGTAAGCCACAGCAGGTGTTGGCATTGGGCCAGTAAACGTAGCCTGAAGACCAGCAGCAGCAAGGCCAGCTTCTAGCGCTGACTCAAGCATGTAACCAGAGATACGAGTATCTTTACCAATGATGACTTTCTTTGTGCCTTGCTTCGCAAGAACACGACCCGCAGCCCAGCCAAGCTTCAGAACAAAATCAGGTGTAATCGGGTACTGGCCTACTTTGCCACGCACACCATCTGTGCCGAAATAACGTCTTTTATCAGACATAGTGATTTTCCTTAATTATATTTAGTGATTGTTGTTCATCACTTCGATTATTTTCATCGCTTCCAGTGTCTCCTCGACATCATGAACGCGAATAATTTGTGCGCCTTTCATCGCGGCAATCGTCGCGCAAGTGACGCTTGCGACCATGCAGTCGGCCGGAACCTTGTCTAGCAATTTAAAGATCATCGATTTTCTCGACATCCCCGCTAAAACAGGTAAGCCTAACGAATGAAACTTTTCAAGGTGCGCTAATAGGTGGTAATTATGCTCAATGGTTTTACCAAAACCAAAACCAGGATCCAGAATCAGCTGATCTTTTGATATACCAACAGCCTCACAAGCCTCCACCCTTTCTTTTAAGAACGCTTCAACATCCATTAGGACATCATCGTAATTAGGGTTAGCTTGCATGGTTCTTGGCTGACCTTTCATGTGCATCAGGCAAACGGGCACATTAGCATCGGCGGCCGCTTCTAAAGCTCCGGGCTCTTGCAGTGCGCGCACATCATTGATCAAATCAGCCCCCGCTTCAACGGCTTGGCGCATCACTTCAGCTTTACTGGTATCAATGGAGATCCACACATCAAACTTAGCGCGAATTGCTTTAATGGCAGGAATAACGCGAGCGAGCTCTTCTTCTAAAGGAACGTCAGGCGCTCCCGGGCGAGTTGATTCACCACCAATGTCAATAATGCTAACACCAGCTTGAATCATTCGCTCTGCTTGCAGTAAAGCATTATCTAATGAATTGAATTTTCCGCCATCAGAGAAAGAGTCAGGCGTAACATTGAGGATACCCATCACATGTGGGCGGTCTAAAACGAGCGTTTTATTATGTGCTTTTAATATCATGGAAGGTGGGTCTTAAAGGTAAAAACATCTAGGGCTAGAAACAGAAAAACCCTGAGCGTACTCAGGGTTTTAATTTATAACTTAGCGATTAAGAATCTTTGTTTTGAGCATCATCTGTTTCAGATTTAACTTCTTCAACTTTCGACTCTTCAGCTTTTGGTTCCGCTTTAGCTTCTTCTGCCTTAGCTTCAGGTTTTGCTTCTTCCTTTGTAGGTTCAGCTTTTACCTGATCACCCCAACCAGCTGGATCACGAATCTCTTGCTTACGCTCCATCAAGTCATCAATTTGACCTGCATCGATCGTTTCGAACTTCATTAGAGCGTCTTTCATCGAATGCATGATATCCATGTTATCTTCAAGAATCTTCTTAGCTCTATCGTAGTTACGGTCGATAAGGATACGAATCTCTTCATCGATAAGCTTAGTCGTGTCATCAGAAACGTGCTTAGCTTGGCTCATGCCGCGACCTAGGAAAACTTCACCTTCTTCTTCTGCGTAAAGAAGAGGACCCAATTTCTCAGAGAAGCCCCACTGCGTAACCATCTTACGAGCAATATCAGTTGCACGTTCGATATCGTTAGACGCACCAGTTGACACTTTGTCTTTACCGTAAATAAGTTCTTCAGCAAGACGACCACCGTACAGGCTAGAAATCATAGACTCTAGATGTTGGCGAGACATGCTCACACGATCTTGCTCTGGCAAGTACATGGTTACACCAAGCGCACGACCACGTGGAATGATTGACACCTTGTACACTGGATCGTGTTCAGGTACCAAACGACCAACAATTGCGTGACCCGCTTCGTGGTAAGCCGTTGACTCTTTCACTTCTTCAGACATAACCATTGAACGGCGCTCTGCACCCATCATAATTTTGTCTTTCGCAAGTTCAAACTCAACCATAGATACATTGCGCTTGTTACCACGAGCAGCAAATAGCGCCGCTTCGTTCACAAGGTTCGCAAGATCTGCACCAGAGAAGCCTGGAGTACCACGAGCGATCAGCGACGGTTCAACATCACCTGATAGTGGCACTTTACGCATGTGTACTTTAAGAATCTGTTCACGACCACGTACATCCGGTAGACCAACCACAACTTGACGGTCAAAACGACCAGGACGAAGTAATGCAGGGTCTAGTACGTCTGGACGGTTAGTCGCAGCGATAACGATAATACCTTCGTTACCTTCGAAACCATCCATCTCAACCAACATTTGGTTCAGTGTTTGTTCACGTTCATCGTGACCACCACCAACACCAGCGCCACGTTGACGACCTACAGCATCAATTTCATCGATAAAGATGATACAAGGTGCCGCTTTCTTCGCTTGTTCGAACATGTCACGCACACGAGATGCACCAACACCAACAAACATTTCAACGAAGTCAGAACCAGAGATAGTAAAGAACGGTACTTTCGCTTCACCGGCAATCGCTTTTGCAAGCAATGTTTTACCCGTACCAGGAGGACCTACCAACAGGATACCTGTCGGGATCTTACCACCTAGCTTTTGGAAGCGGCTTGGGTCACGAAGGTAGTCCACAAGCTCTTTCACGTCTTCTTTTGCTTCGTCACAACCAGCAACATCAGCAAACATGGTTTTGATTTGTTCTTCGCTCATCATTCGAGCTTTACTCTTACCGAAAGACATCGCGCCTTTACCGCCGCCGCCGCCTTGCATTTGACGCATGAAGAAAATCCATACACCAATCAGTAAGATCATTGGGAACCATGAGATGAAGATAGTGCCAAGCAGGCTCTGCTCTTCAGGTGGTGTACCCTGAACTTTTACGTTTTGATTAATTAAGTCATCAAGTAGCTTTTGATCATAAACAGGCATGTAAGTTACATACTTAGAACCACCACCACGACGTGTGAAAGTGATTTCGCTGTTATTGAACTGTGCGTCTTGAATCTGGCCTTGGCCAACTTCCTGTACAAACGTGGTGTAATCTACTGCTCTGCCGTTACTTTCCCCAGGGCCGAAGCTCTGGAATACCGACATCAACACTACCGCGATAACAAGCCACAGAATTAAATTTTTTGCCATGTCACTCAAGGTGTAAGCCTCTCGATAACTAATTGTAATTAAAGGTAGGGTACTACAGTTTGTAACCTGTAGCCATGTTGTTAACTCTCACTCTTGGAAGAGAATCGTTAACCTTTGTAACCAGTGGCTACGATAAACACTTCACGAGATCGAGCTCGAGAAGAGTCGGGTTTTCTAACTTTTACTGTTTTAAACATCTCGCGGACGTCCTTAACGTATTGGTCAAACCCTTCGCCTTGGAATACTTTTACAACAAAACTACCATTGGTAGCTAGAACTTGTCGACACATATCCAAAGCTAATTCAACTAAATACATAGCTCTTGGCTGATCCACAGAATTGTTGCCTGCTATATTAGGTGCCATATCTGACATCACGACATCAACCATGTTTGGTTGTATACGTTCCAACAAGGCATCTAGCACAGCTTCTTCGCGGAAATCGCCTTGTAAAAAGCTAACACCAGCAATCGGATCCATTGGTAACAAGTCACACGCAATGATTTGTCCGTTGTCTCCAACAATCTTAGCAGCATATTGAGACCAACCGCCAGGTGCTGCACCCAAATCCACAATGGTCATCCCAGGAGACAGCAATTTATCTTTCGCTTGAATCTCTTCCATTTTGAAATAAGCACGTGAACGATAGCCTTTCTTTCTTGCTTCATTTGCGTACTTGTCGTCGAAGTGTTCCTTCAACCAACGGCCTGAACTGGCCGAGTGTTTCTGTTTGCTCATTGGATACCTAAATTGGAGGAAAGTACTAATTGCTGAATAAATTATAGTCTTCAGCTTTAGATGGCGTTAAAATAGGTTTTTTCAACCCTAATAGTAAAGAAAATTGGCCGCGTAATGAACCTAAGTACCAAACAAAAGCAGCATCTAAAGGGCCTAGCTCACAGTTTAAAACCTGTTGTGCTAATGGGCGCAAATGGACTTACTGAAGCTGTTCTAGCGGAAATCGAATTAGCTCTAGACCACCACGAACTGATCAAGATTAAAGTTGCATCAGAAGACCGTGAGACTAAGCAACTGATTATCGATGCAATTGTACGTGAAACTAAAGCTGAGAAAGTACAGACTATCGGTAAAGTTCTAGTACTGTTCCGCCAGTCAGAAGCACGTAAAATCGAGATTCCACGTAAATAAGCGAGTTTGATATAAGCTAACTTCACTAATAGGAAGCCACAGCGCTTATCTTTTAGTGTAGCGTGAGAAACGAAAAAGGTCGCATTTAGCGACCTTTTTACTTATCAGAAACAAAGAAAATTCAATTAGATATATTCTACTTTGTCGATTTCGAAGTCTTTGTCACCACCAGGGGTAGAGATCATGACTTCGTCGCCTTCCATTTTACCGATAAGACCGCGAGCAATTGGCGATTTCACAGAAATGCGACCCGTTTTGATGTCTGCTTCGTCTTCTGAAACGATTTGGTAGCGGAACTCATCATCGGTATCCACATCAATCAGTGTCACTGTCGTACCAAAGATAATCTTGCCCGTATTATCCATTTGCGTTACATCGATGATCTGAGCCAGTGATAGCTTATATTCAATATCACGGATCTGAGCTTCACAAATACCCTGCTCTTCACGAGCGGCGTGGTATTCAGCATTCTCTTTCAAGTCGCCCAGTTCACGAGCTTCACCAATAGCTGCTGAGATAACAGGGCGTAGCTTAAGTAGGCGATCTAATTCGTCACGTAGCTGCTGAGCGCCACGTACTGTCATTGGAACCTTTTCCATTTTTTACCTCTATGCCAAAACTTTCTTTGGCGAACATAAATACACCCAACGTATTTATTGGGTAGTAGAAACAAAACGATTTGGCTTAGTGTAAACAAACTTTATGGCTAAATCATCTTTATTCCACTTTGCGTTATAAAAGCTGTATCTAGGTCTAAATTACAGATATCACAAAAATGAATAATAACGCCCCAATCAATAAGACAACAAGAAAATACCTAAAAAAACAAAAAACAAACAAAATAAACACAGATCACACTTTTATAAAAGACACATTAAAACAACAACTTAAATAAAAACAAATATAATAAAACAGTGTTCATTTTTTGGTTTTATATCATTTTACTAACTGACCATGGAACTTTAGAGGTAAAAAGTAACCCATGGATTGCACTGGCATTTTCAGACTTCTGTCCTAATCATGATTATGAAGCCTGATTAATACAGGCAATACACAAAAGGGTTCAAATCCTTAATAAAACTTCTATGGACAGTAATTAGGAAATAATAACATGAATAACAAGACTCTGATCGCTCTAGCAGTAGCAGCAACAGTATCAGCTGGCGCAAATGCAGCTAACGTATACAGCCAAGATGGCACTGAACTAAACGTTGGTGGTCGCGCGGAATTCCGTGGTGATTTCATTGGTAACGGTGGTGAAGAAATTGAAGGCACAATGGCTAACAACAGCCGTTTCCGCCTTAACGTTGGTGGTACTACTGAAATCAATGAATCACTAAGCGGCTTTGGTTTTTACGAAGCAGAGCAAACAGTAAACTCTTCTAGCGACAATGATGCGAACTCTGACTTCAAACAACGTTACATGTTTGCTGGTCTTCAAGGTGACTTCGGCGCAGTATCATTCGGTCGTCAAGATACAGCAGCAGTACAAATCTCTCAAATGTCTGATGTAACGACATTTACTGGTGCTCAAAAAGAATTCATCAACGCTGGTAACGAGCAAATCAACAACACAATCCTTTACACTGGCGAATTTGACGCGCTAACAGTAAAAGCAAGTTTCGTTGCTGGTGAAGAGAAAGATACTGACGCTTACGGTGTTTCTGGTATCTACACTCTACCTATGGGTCTAGGCTTCGGTCTTGGTTACTCTGCTGGCGACAATGGTGAAGGCGAAGGTTCTGGCGACGCTATCATCGCAGGTGTTAACTACACTCTTGATTCTCTATACCTAGCGGGTACATACACTACTGGTGAAGCAGATGATAAAGACAAGTCAGACTTCAACGGTATGGAACTTTCTGCAGTATACGGCTTTGGTAACGGCTTCTCTCTAATGGGTGCTTACCAAAAAACTGATCTTAAAGTTAATGGTACTAAAGAAGACCAAAGCGATTTCTTCGAAATTACTGGTGACTATGCATTCAACAAAAATCTTAATGCTTACGTTGCTTACCAGTTAAACAACCTAGATAGCCAATACTCTCAGGTTGGTAACAAGAAAATCGAAGGCGAAGATACGATGCGTCTAGGCCTAAAATACGACTTCTAATTCTGATTACCTAATTGATTAATTAGTTAATTGAGAATCAAAACGCCCGCTACCTAGCGGGCGTTTTTTATATCTGTATACTTGAAAACATCAGCCATCCAAGAAATCTTCTATGCGCCTTCTATCCACTCTACTTCTATGTAGCTTATCACTTGGTAGTTACTCACTTACCGCTTTCGCATATGCCCCTCTTGATAAACTGCCCGATGGCAGTAGTACAAGCTTAATACTGCAATCATTGAGTGGTAATTCAAATGGAATGAATACCGACACTGATGGCTTTTATCCACCAGCCAGCACTTTAAAACTGGTTACGGCTTTGGCAGCCAAGTTGGAATTGGGGGATGACTTTCACTACACGACCAACATAGCTCGTTCTAATGAAGATGTTGTGATCTCATTCAGCGGTGACCCAACGCTACAACGAGAACATCTAAAAAGCCTGTTAACTCAATACGCTAAGTCTCAATCCAGAACCATCAAGGGCAATTTATATCTGGATAACACAGCTTATACCGGCTATCAGCGAGCGGTGGGGTGGCCTTGGGACATTCTAGGGGTTTGTTACAGCGCGCCTTCTAGTGCAATGACCTTGGACAGCAACTGCGCACAAGCCTCTATTTATACAAAAGATAATGGTGCGACACGCGTTTATATTCCCGCTCACTACCCGATAGACGTGACAACCACTGCCGCCACGGTAACTCGCTCTGGGCAGAAGGCGACACAATGCGACTTAGAGCTCACCACCACACCAGATAACGCTTACAAGCTCTCTGGTTGCTTAGTTGAACGTAAAAAGCCACTGCCACTCAAGTTCGCGATTCAAAATCCAGAGCTTTACACTTATCAAGTTGTTACATCGCTTCTCAAAGAACTGAAAATCGGAGTAAAAGGTGATGTGATTATTGGTAAAAAAGCGAAAGCAGACAAAACCACGTTAGTCGCTAGTCACAACTCAGAAAAGCTTCCTGAACTGCTAGATATCATGCTCAAGAAGTCAGATAACCTTATCGCAGACAATCTAACTAAAACGCTAGGAGCCACATTTTATGTTCAACCGGGCAGTTTCAATAACGGTACTGAAGCGATTAAGCAGGTCTTGCTAACCAAGGCTAATATTGACCTCAGTAAAGCGCAGCTCGTCGATGGTTCAGGGCTATCTAGAAATAACCGAATGAGGTCACAGACCATGGCTCAAGTGCTTCGTTATATCTGGGAAAACGATCAACAGCTCAACCTGATTGAGGCTATGCCTACATCAGGCACTGATGGAACGCTCAAATACCGTCAAAGCATGAGAAAAGCACCGATTCAAGGCAACATTATCGCCAAAAGTGGTTCTCTATACGGCAGTTACAACATGGCGGGATACGGATTAGATAAAGCGGGAAAACCGAACTCTCTGTTCGTACAATTTGTTCGTGATTACTTCCCTGAAGAACAAGATCCAGACAAACAAGTGGAAGCACCAATCACCCAGTTTGAACGTGCTTTCTACAAAGATGTGGTCGAGTTCAGTCAAACACAAAGCAAATCTAAGTAATGCTTAGCTCTGTGTAAACTTCTACTTTAATAACAAAAATGGCGCTGAAGACCTTCAATCTTCAGCGCCAATTTTATTTCTCAGATGTATTTAGCTATTTTTATCAGCTTTTAAGCGATTCCTAGGAATGAGTTCACGACAGTGAAGTAGATCCACATTCCTGAGATATCCACTATCGATGCAAGTACTGGGCTCACTAACACCGCTGGATCAAGCTTAAATAGCCTAGCAACTATCGGTAACCCTCCGCCGAGTACGGTAGATATGGTCACCTGAATAAACAGCGCTACCGCAATCGCTAACGCAATCATGTTGATATCATAACCACCTGTCGATTGGTTTTCACTGAATAGCAGAATACGCCCAATCATCACTACGGCAATCGCTAGAGCTAAACAAATAGCAACTCTAAACTCTTTCCACAGAACGTTAGCCCATTGGCGTTTTTTCAACTCACCTGTGGCTAAGGCTCTGATAACCAAAGTCGCGGCTTGTGTTCCGGTGTTACCACCAGCAGCAGCAATTACCGGCATGTAGATAGCCAAAAGTACCAATTGACTGAGAATGTCTTCATACTGAGCAATGATAAGCCCTGAGACAATTCCCAATAGTGCTAACGCAATAATCCAACCGATACGCTGCCTAACGTGGCTCATGACACCAGTAGAAAGGTAGCCCTGCTGAGGTTCTACCTCTGAGTAGATCAGCCCTAGTTGGTGAGCTAGGTGTCGAGAACGCTTCTCAAAGCCCTGCTCTTCTAGCTCACTAAGTAAAGTCTGAATCGTACTAAGAGAGCATTGCCCCAGCACTAGCACCGCATCTTCAAGCGGCATTCGGTTCAAAAGGTTAATTTGTTGTTCACGTCCGTACTGTTGAAATGCATTCGACACAGCTTGGATGTCTTGCTCTGAGTACAGAGCTTCAATAGATAAAAAAGTGTTGTTCATTACCGTCAAGGCGAATCTCCCGATTGGCAAAGGTAACGACCATCAAAACAAATAGCATAGATTTATAGATTTATAGATTTATGCGCACCAAGAGCTGAAAGCTACTGGTGTGTCTACTTGTTAGAATCTAGTGTGTGGAAAAGAATGAGGGGGAAAAACAAAGATACCCTACCTGAACGGCAGGACAATAGATCAATACCGAGACAGGTTATTCTTCTCCATTCAAACTAGGAGGATGGTCGGTATTGTTCATAAAAATCTCCAGAATTACTGTCAATTTGACAGCGCGCATAGTGTAGCAATAGCCGTTCAAAAACTTCGTCAAATTCCTGTCAATAAATAGGGGTCAATAAAAAAGGCATCCGTAGATGCCTTTTCGTTAAATCATTGAGATTTAATATTACTTGATAGTAATACGAGCAAACTTACGCTTACCTACTTGGTAAACCGCAGTACCTGCTTCAGGTACGAATTTGCTATCTTCAATCTTCTCGCCTTCAAGCTTAGCCGCGCCTTGCTTGATCATACGCATCGCATCAGAAGTCGAGTTTACAAGACCCGCTTCTTTTAGAACGTTCGCAATTGGCAGGCCAGCTTCGAATTCGAATTCTGGCATTTCATCAGGAACTTGGTTCTTAGCAAAACGGTTAACGAACTCTTGCTCAGCGGCTTCAGCATCTGCTTCACTGTGGAAACGAGCGATGATCTCTTTAGCAAGAAGCACTTTAACGTCACGCGGGTTCTTACCTGCATCAACGCCAGCTTTCAATTCCGCAACTTCTTCAAGAGGACGGAAAGACAGTAGCTCGTAGTAGCTCCACATTAGATCGTCAGAGATAGACATGATCTTACCAAACATCTCGCTTGGTGCTTCGCTAATACCGATGTAGTTGTGCGCAGACTTAGACATCTTCTTAACGCCGTCTAGACCAACAAGTAGTGGCATCATCAGTACCGCTTGTGGTTTTTGACCTGCTGCTTTTTGCAGTTCACGACCCATTAGAAGGTTAAACTTCTGGTCAGTACCGCCAAGCTCAACGTCGCTCTCTAGTGCAACAGAGTCGTGACCTTGTAGAAGTGGGTACATGAATTCGTGGATTGCGATCGGTTGACCACCAGCGTAACGCTTTTTGAAGTCATCACGCTCAAGCATGCGAGCAACAGTTTGGTTAGAAGCAAGACGAATCATGCCTTCAGCGCCAAGCTCAGATAGCCATTCAGAGTTGAAACGAATTTGCGTTTTCGCAGGATCTAGAATCTTGAATACTTGCTCTTTGTAAGTTTCAGCATTCTTCAATACGTCTTCGCGGCTTAGCGGTGGACGTGTTGAGTTTTTACCTGATGGGTCACCAACCATTGCAGTGAAATCACCGATAAGGAATGTCACTTCATGACCAAGCTCTTGGAAAGCGCGAAGCTTGTTAAAGATAACCGTATGGCCTAGGTGGATATCTGGAGCTGTTGGATCGGCACCCAGCTTAATGCGTAAAGGACGACCTTCTTTTAGTTTTGCAATCAGTTCGTCTTCTGGAATCAGTTCTTCTACGCCACGTTTGATCTCGGCTAGTGCAGCTTCAATACTCGCCATTCTTGTTCACTCCCACAGATTTGGCAAAAATACATTAATTAGACATCTTACTTGAATAGCGATGTATTTTGAAACCAGTTACACTATTCCGTCGTCGATTTTCATAATATTTACAGAACGAACCGGAACATGTTGTCTATTTTTGCACGCCTTCCTATTTTGCACCGGGCTTTTATCGCATTTTTTAGTGCCATAATTTTCGTCGCGATTTTCTTACTCCCCGACGTCAACAGTTTGCGTGACGATTCGGGCGCTTTAGTTGTGGGAAAACATTACCCACTGACTATCAATGCCTCTGCGCTTATTAGCTCAAGTGACGCTCCACCGACGGCAGTGCTCAATTGGGAGAAATACACCGTTCGCTCTGGCGAAAGCACCTCTGTTTTATTTGAACGTATTGGCCTCTCATACCGCCAGCTGATCACGCTACTCAATACCAATGATGATATTAAGAAGCAGCTGTCTAATCTAAGACCTGGCGATGTATTGCAGTTCGGCTTCGATGAAAACAACGACCTTATTCAGTTAAAAAGACAACTTAGTGCGTTTGAAAGCTTCAAGATCACTAAGTCTGGCGATTCTTTCTCATCAAGTTTCGACAAAAAAGAAGTGGCCTACCAATACAATTATGCCGAAGCCAACATCACCTCTAACTTCTGGAATGCTGGCGTAAGTGCAGGTTTAACCGCAAATCAAATTATGGAACTGGCGGGCATCTTCGGTTGGGATATCGACTTTGCGTTAGATATTCGTAAAAACGACAGCTTCAAAATCTTATACCAAGAGAAAGTGGTTGAAGGTGAAGTGGTTGGTCGCGGTAAGATCATGGCAGCCGTATTCAAAAACCAAGGCGATTCATTTACCGCAGTATTGGATGATAAGAGCGGCAACTACTTCGATGAAAATGGTCGTGCGATGAAGAAGGCGTTCTTGCGCTCACCAATTGATTTTCGTCGCGTAACATCGAACTTTAACCCTACCAGGAGACACCCAGTAACCGGTAAGATTCGAGCTCACCGCGGTACTGACTACGCAGCCCCTGTTGGCACGCCTATCTGGGCAGCCGGTGACGGTATTGTTCAGAAGTCAGGTTACAACCAATTCAATGGTAACTACGTGTTCATCCGCCACAGCAACACCTACATCACCAAGTACCTGCACATGAAGCGACGTATGGTGAAAACCGGTCAGCGCGTAAAACAAGGCCAAACCATTGGTACTTTGGGCGGTACAGGCCGTGTGACTGGCCCGCACTTACATTATGAATTCTTGGTTAATGGCGTACATAAAAATGCGCGTACCGTGAAATTGCCTCAATCCAAGTCGTTAACTGGTAAAGCAAAAGCAACCTTTATTGCCAACTCAGAGATTCGATTAAGAAACCTTGAGCGATACGGTCAGTTACTAGCGACTAACTAGGCGTTTGTAGCTTCACTGCAAAATAGAAAAATGCAAAGAGCGCCCATCAAGGCGCTCTTTTTTATGCTCACATACCACAACTAGCTACTGTTTTTCAGGTTTGTTGTTCCGTCCAAGCATTAACAAACAAGGGGTTAATACTAAAGTCAGCACCGTGGCAAACGCCAAACCACCAGCAATAGCGGTCGCAAGCTGTGACCACCATTGTGTACTTGGCGCGCCAAACTCTATCTTTTGATTAATCAGGTCGATGTTCATCTCTAACACCATCGGCATTAAACCTAAGATAGTCGTAACCGTCGTGAGCATTACTGGCCTTAAACGCTGAACACCGGTTCTTAGAATCGCATCTCGCTTGTCCAAGCCTCTTTTGATGAGCTGATTATAAGTATCAATCAACACGATGTTGTTGTTCACGACTATGCCGGCGAGCGCTATTACCCCAATTCCCGACATCACAATGCCAAACGGACGTTGGAAGATCAGTAAGCCAACGAACACGCCAACGGTCGAAAACAATACAGCACTCAGAATCAAAAACGCTTGATAGAAGCTATTGAACTGAGTAATCAGAATCAAAGCCATTACCGCCAAAGCAACCAAGAAAGCACTTTGTAAAAAGGCTGACGAGTTTTCTTGTTCTTCGTTTTGACCACGGATGCGAAATTCCACGCTACTCGGCAGCCCTAGCTCACTCAATGCTTGTTCGATCTTTGGTAGTTCGAGAGCAAGGTTATACCCTTCTTCCATATCCGCCATGATGTTCACCACACGCTTGCCATCAAGGCGTTTAATGGTGTCTTGCTTATGGTCGGGAACGATCTGAGCGAAATTAGTAATAGGTACTAAACCTGCTGGCGTTTTCACCCTAAGCTGGTCGAAGCGCCCGATATCACGCTTATCATTAGGGTAGCGCACCAAGATATCGACCTCTTCTGAAGAGTCATCGGGCAGATAATCACCAATCTTGAGACCATTAGTCACGAATTGAACGGTATTACCCACTAAGGTCGCATCAGCTGCAAAGCGCGCAGCATCGTCGCGGCGAATATCCACCTTCCAATCGATGCCATCTTTACTCGCAGTATCGCTGATATTGGTCAGTGCTTTATTTCCATCAGCCCAACCTCTCACAATTTTTGCAGCCTGATTGAGCTGCTCTGGAGTTCTTGCCGACAGCTCAATCACTAAGTCATTTTCAACCGGAGGCCCAGCATCAGGGAACTTATATTCAATCTCAACACCAGCGTATTGATCGGTTTGTACCTTCAACTCATCAATAATCGCCTTAACGCTGCGACGGTATTGCCAGTCAACAGGCGTAATTGAGATCAAACCAATCTGGTCGTCACCACCCGTTCGCGTGTAAACGGTATCGAACTCATCATGATTGAGCATCATCAGTTCAATATCGCGCATAATGTCATCCTTTTCTTGGATAGACAGATCACCATGAGAACGAACTTTGACGTTAAAGAATGGCGGATCAACCTCAGGAAAGAACTCTGCTCCAAGACCGGCTTTGGAGTAAGTAAAGCCAACCGTAACCGCGAGCAGTATCGCACTGAATAAAATCTTAAACGGGTGTTTAATCGCAATCGAGAGCGTGTGGTAATACGCCTTAGTTAAGCCTGTGGCTTGTGAAAAGTCACCATTATGCAGTGCGACCATTCGAGCTTGGCTTTTAGACGATACGTATTGCGGTTTGCCAATCAAACCGCCCAGCACGGGCACAAACAACAGCGCCATGATCAATGATGCAGTTAAAGTCGCGATCAGAGTTAGTGGTAAGAACTTCATAAATTCGCCCGTCACATCAGGCCAAAACAGTAACGGAGCAAATGCGGCTAAGGTTGTGGCAGTCGATGCGGTTATCGGCCACGCCATCCGTTTCGCTGCATCTCGGTAAGCGGCTTTGCGCCCTTCACCCTCTTGCATTCGCCTGTCTGCAAATTCGGTCACCACAATCGCACCGTCTACTAGCATCCCCACCGCCATAATCAGAGAGAACAGCACTACGATGTTGACGGTTAAGCCAAACACCGAAAGAACCAATAACCCGGTTAGGAATGAGCCTGGAATGGAAATACCCACTAACAAAGCGGTACGCACACCAAGAATCGCGATGATAACGATCACCACCAGAATAATGGCGGATAAGATATTGTTTTGCAGATCATTAAGCATGATCTTCACATCTTTAGATTCATCCCAGGTGTATTTGACCAACAGGTTATTTGGCCATTCCGCTTGCTGCTGAGCACCAGCCATTACCGCTTTGACTAGCTCAACGGTTTCGATGATGTTCTCACCTGCACGCTTCTTGATATCCAACACCACCGCAGATTTGCCATCTAAACGAGCAAAACTTTCAGGATCTCGAAACGCTCGACGAACCGTAGCGACATCGCCAAAAGTGACCACCTGCTTGCCATCCACTTTAATAGGCAACTCAAGCACGTCTTTTAAGGAGTTAAATACCGAAGGGACTTTGACAGAAAAACGTCCGTAGCCAGTATCAACAAAACCTGCGGCCACCACTCGATTGTTCAGAGCGATCAGATTATAGATATCCGCTTGATCTAAGCTGTAGCTCTCCATCAATAACGGATCGACAATGATCTCGACGATGTCAGCGCGATCGCCCGCAATATCGACTTCAAGGATTTGGCGATAGCTTTCTAATTTGTCTCCAAGCTCTCGGGCAATTTGCACTATGGTGCGCTCAGGAACGGTACCGAATAGCACAACAGACAAAACAGGTTGCTCTGAAGCAAGCGTCACCTCATTTACGGTCGGTTCGTCACTGTCTTCTGGTAGTTTTGGTTTAGCCAGATCAACCGCGTCACGCACATCGGCCATTGCTTTGGTGAGATCGACGCCAACATTAAACTCCAACACAACAGAGGCATGCCCTTCTGCTGCGGTTGCTGTCATCTCTTTTACGCCTTCAATCGACCTCAGCTCTTGCTCAATAGGTCGAACCAATAAACGTTCTGCATCCGTTGGCGAGATCCCTTGGTGCCCGACCGAAACATAGATAATTGGGATGGTAATGTCTGGGCTCGATTCCTTAGGTATCGTGATATAGGTGACGACACCGGCTACAAGGATTAACGCTAAAAGGGAGAGCATTGTTCGAGCACGAGACAAGGCTGCATCAATAATTGAATACATCGGTTATCTCCTACTCTGCGGTTACGTTAGAGAGTTCAGCGACTTGCTCAACAGCAATCACCGAATCACCATCACGCACAAACCCTTGGCCTACTGTGATGATATCGACGCGTTGTCCAAGTCCTGTGAGCCAAACTCCATCTTGTTCGGCCTTTACTAGCTGAATGCCTACAAACTTCACCGTTGGTGAGTCATCGACTGAAACCAAGGTTTTGACCCCTAGGTTACCCGCCTCATCCAATGCTAGCATCGCCGGTGTTATCTTTATTGCATCTCTTGTTTCTAGGTTGAGTTTAACTTCGGCACTGACACCTGCTGGTAATAGGCCTTTAGAGTTATCGATTTCTATCTCGATTGGGAAGGTATTAGTAGCAACAGAAGAGATACGAGAAACATAGCGTAAACGGCCTTCCGCTTCTTCTCGCCCTAACAAACGAACCAAAGCAGATTGATTGACTAGCAAATGTTGGATATGACGCTCACTGACATCCGCCTCAATAACCAAAGGATCGAGGTCAATCACGCCAGCAACAGGATCGCCAACACTAACGAAATCACCGAGCTCCACCATCAAATCTTGAACCACACCCGAAAAAGGCGAAGTAATGACAGTATTCTTTAAAGCCAATTCCGCATTGCGCATCATGGCTTTTGCTTCTGTTAATGAAGCCTCAGCTGTGGTGTAGGCGATTTCACCTTGCAGTCCTCTTTTCTTCAGTGACTGCGCCGCTTTGAACTCTTTCTGCTTCAAGCGATATAACGCAGATGCTCGCTCTAGTTGAATCTCTAAATCACCCTTATCTATCTGGGCAATGGCTTGTCCTGCTTTAACCATCCCCCCCTTAACAACATTCAATCTGACAATCTTACCCGCGACTTCTGCACCTAGACGAGCATGCCTATCGGGCGCCGTTCTTCCATAGAGATCAATCGTTTTAAAGGTCGGTGATGAGGTGAAGGTTTGAAAGGAAACCTTAGCCAGCGGAATTTCTGTTGCTTTTTTCTCAGGCGACTCTTCTGCTTGCCCTACGCCTAAACCAAGCCAGATCGACAACAACACGACTAGAGTCAGAGAAACCAGCCACGGCTGCTTCAATTTCTGAAAAAGTGGTGAGTTAGAAAATAGAGTGGGCATAACAAATCCTTTTGTCCGATGTCATTCAGGCGCGCTAGTTGGCTTAATAGCGTGATGTGCAACTTCCTTATGCACAAAGGTAACCTTAACAGACCAATCCTCAACGAAGTTGGACGCTATCGACAGTTTAAAAAATATGCCGTGTACTAAAAATGAGAGGAATGCTTTGAAAAGTAATAAGTTACTAAGTAAAAACAAAAACGCCGAACATAAGTTCGGCGTTTGAAATGTATCTAATACAGCTTTGAGCTCAAGCTATTTTCAACTCATGCTATACGCTGAATGATGCGCCACAACCACATGTTGTTGTAGCGTTCGGGTTGTTCACAAAGAAGCGTGCGCCTTCTAGGCCTTCAGTGTAATCAACCATGCCGCCCATTAGGTATTGTAGGCTCATTGGATCAACAACCAGCGTTACACCGCTGTTTACAATTGTAGTGTCGCCATCATTTACTTTTTCATCAAATGTGAAGCCGTATTGGAAACCGCTACAACCACCACCTGTAATGTATACACGCAGTTTTAGTTCTGGGTTTTCTTCTTCAGCAATTAGCGTTTGTACGCGGGTAGCTGCTGCATCAGAAAAAGACAATGGGATATTTACTTCGCTCACGACAACCTCTCTTACCTGTGTCAAAAACAACATGATACAAATCTAATTCGAGACCATAGTTGTTGAGTATTTTCTTATATTCCGGTGATTATCTAATACCTGACTGAAACGTTCAAGTATTCACCACAGGATCGGTCCTTTTACTGCTGTAAACTCGCCAATATCTAACAATTAAAACGTGTAACCACACAAAACAACCAGATTCGGGTGATTATCTGGGCGAAAGCATTCCTAGTTGGATTAGGGATAGGTACAATGCGTGCCAATTGGTCCGACAGTCAAAAGAGGATATATCAATGACCAAATCAGCAGAGCTGTACGAAAAAGCACAGCAAACCATTCCTGGTGGCGTAAACTCTCCAGTTCGTGCATTCAATGGCGTAGGTGGTTCTCCAATCTTCGTTGAACGCGCTGATGGCCCACTTATTTTTGATGCTGATGGTAAAGCGTATATCGATTACGTTGGCTCTTGGGGTCCAATGATCCTTGGTCACAACCACGCGGTTATTCGTGACGCAGTTATTGCAGCAGCTCAACGCGGTCTTAGCTTCGGTGCTCCAACCGAAACTGAAATCAAAATGGCTGAACTGGTATCTGAGATGGTTCCATCAATGGAACAGCTACGTATGGTGAGCTCAGGTACAGAAGCAACAATGAGCGCGATTCGTCTAGCTCGTGGCTTCACTGGTCGTGACAAAATTCTTAAGTTTGAAGGCTGCTACCACGGCCACGCAGACAGCCTACTTGTAAAAGCTGGTTCTGGCGCACTGACTTTAGGTCAACCAAGCTCTCCAGGCGTACCGGCTGATTTTGCGAAACTAACGCTAACAGCAACCTTCAACAATCTAGATTCAGTACGTGAAATCTTCGCAGCAAACAAAGGCGAGATCGCTTGTATCATCGTTGAGCCGGTAGCGGGTAACATGAACTGTATCCCTCCTGTAGAAGGCTTCCACGAAGGTCTACGTGAAATCTGTGATCAAGAAGGTGCATTGCTAATCTTTGATGAAGTAATGACAGGTTTCCGCGTTGCTGAAGGTTGTGCTCAGGCTTACTACAACATCAAGCCAGACCTAACGTGTCTTGGTAAAGTGATTGGCGGCGGCATGCCTGTCGGTGCTTTCGGTGGTCGTAAAGACGTGATGCAATACATCGCACCAACTGGCCCTGTTTACCAAGCGGGTACGCTTTCAGGTAACCCTGTTGCAATGGCTGCTGGCTACGCATGTTTGAACCTTCTACGAGAAGAAGGCAACGAAAAGCGTCTAGCTTCAAAAACTAAGCAGTTGGCAAAAGGCTTCAAGCAACTTGCTGACAAGCACGGCATCCCGATGCTAGTTCATCAAGTTGGCGGTATGTTTGGTTTCTTCTTCACAGATCAAGAAACTGTGACGTGCTACGAAGATGTAACTAAGTGTGATGTAGAACGCTTCAAGCGCTTCTTCCACCTAATGTTAGATCACGGTGTTTACCTTGCACCTTCAGCATTCGAAGCAAGCTTTACTTCTCTTGCTCATGGTTCAAAAGAACTTGATGCAACACTAGAAGCTGCCGACCGCTCTCTTGCGATCATTGCTGCTGAAAGCAAATAATCGAAAGCACTTTATAAGTCGCTAACCGATTGAATTTAGGGCTGCATTAAATGCAGCCCTTTTTATATATCGCGCTCACCAGCCAAAAAATATGACAGCTTATTTAGCCGTCGACTAAGGCTAAAGCTGAACCAAAAGCGATTAACGTTCCCAGAAAAGAAAAACCAACAACATCAAGGTACCGAGGAACATTCTGAACCAAGGGATCTCTTTTTTTGTTTGCTGTTCTTCGTCTTGGCATTTCTTATCTTTATTACAGCATCCCATTATCAAAACTCCTCATTGCTAACTCTCTGTTTTGCAGCCATTATAAACTCAGAACGCAAATATAGAGACCATTACCGTGTCAGAAAAACTCAAAATCAATTCCAGCCACTGGGTGATCATCATTGCCCTACTCGCGGCGGCTTATGCTTGTTACTTGCTTATCGAGCCATACGTTAACTCTATCGTGATGGCCTTTATCATTTCACTATTGATGTTCCCAATCCATGAGTGGCTTGAAAAAAAGCTCCCGAATAAAGAAAACATCGTCTCTCTGCTGTCTTGTATCATACTGACCTTCATTATTGTTATCCCTTTATTGGCAGTATTCGCAGCAATTGTTCAGCAAGGTTCTCTGTTCTCTCAGAACACCTACCAATGGGTAACACACGGCGGCATTCAGACTCTGTTTGCTCATCCGTTAGTGGTCAAAGCGCTGTCATTTGTGAATAACTACCTGCCTTTCGACAATATTGAGCCCCAAGCCATCGCACAAAAAGTCGGTGAGTTTGCGACAAGCTTTGGTTCTAAGCTAGTTGGTATCAGTGCCAAAATCTTAGGTGACGCGACCAATTTCTTGATGGATTTCTTCTTGATGCTGTTCGTTTTGTTCTTCTTATTAAGAGATCACGACAAAATCATCAGTGTGGTTCGTCATATTCTGCCGCTGTCTCGTAGCCAAGAAGACAAACTTCTAACAGAGATAGAACAAGTATCTAAATCAGCAGTAATGGGCTCATTCTTAACCGCAATCGCGCAAGGTTTTGCCGGCGGTTTAGGTATGTGGATTGCCGGTTTCCCAGGTCTATTCTGGGGTACTATGATGGGCTTTGCCTCTTTCATCCCAGTTGTGGGTACCGCATTAATCTGGATTCCAGCAGCAACCTACTTGTTCCTAACTGGTGATACCACGTGGGCGATTTTCCTAACGGTTTACTGTGTAGCGATTGTTGGTTCAATTGATAACCTTCTGCGTCCGCTGCTAATGCAAGGCAGTGCAGGCATGAATACCCTGATGATCTTCTTCTCACTATTGGGTGGTATTCAACTGTTTGGCCTAATTGGTCTTATCTACGGACCATTGATTTTTGCGATTACCATTGTCCTATTCAACATCTACGATGAAGAGTTTAAGGACTTTTTAAACCAGCAAGACAAGAGTTAACGAACTTGACGTCAACTTGATTGGCGAACCCGTATTAAACACTTCAAGCTTTGGGCGGATTATGCGAAAATCCGCCCTCATTTTTTGCTAACGATTCAACAGAGTGTCCTATGTCAGCTTATATTGCACCAAGCCAGATTGCTCAACGCCAACTCGCCTACTTTGAAGGCAAACATGTTTTAGTTGCCGGTGAGGCAGAAGACTTGTTCCCTGTTGAGTTAGCGAAGCATTGTGAATCTGTCTCTGTGTTTACTTCTAATTACAGCTACTACCGTCAATTAGAAGGCTACAACACCATCCAACGTTTTTATGGTGCGGAGTTTACCGAAGAGACCAAAGCCGACTTAGTGATGTTGTACTGGCCAAAAGCCAAAGCGGAAGCGGAATTTTTGTTGGCGATGCTATTTGCCAAGCTAGGCAAAGATACCGAGATCGTCGTGGTTGGTGAAAACCGTTCAGGCGTGAAAAGCATCGAGAAGATGTTTGCTCCTTACGGCAAAGTTGTTAAATACGATTCAGCGCGTCGTTGCTCTTTCTACTGGGGTCAATGCTTCGAGCAACCACAAGCGTTCAACCTGCAAGACTGGTTTAAGACCTACACGGTTAACATTGGTGAGCAATCACTTACGGTAAAAAGCCTTCCTGGCGTCTTCAGTCACGGTCAATTCGATGTCGGTAGCCAACTTCTTTTGGATACTCTGCCAAAACTAAAAGGCAAGGTACTGGATTTTGGCTGTGGTGCAGGCGTATTGGGCGCGGTGATGGCATCTCGTAACCCAGATATCGAGCTAGAAATGTGCGACATCAGTGCATTTGCCGTGGCATCAAGCCAAGCAACGCTAGAAGCGAATGGTTTAACGGGTAAAGTCTTCGCATCCGATGTCTATTCTGATACTGCAGAAGACTATCAGTTCATCATCAGTAACCCACCATTCCATTCAGGTTTAGACACTAGCTACAGCGCGACTGAGACCTTACTTTATCAGGCTCCTAAGCATTTGAAGCGTTCTGGTGAGATGATTATTGTTGCGAATAGTTTCTTAAAATACATTCCAATTATTGAACAAGCGTTTGGAAAATGCGCGACTCTAAATAAGACCACTAAATTCGCGATCTATCACGCAAACAAATAACCTCTCTAGCACAGCGCAGGGTCATTATCTGCGCTGTCTGTTCATATTTTTGTCAAAACTCTATAAAAATGAGCTTTTGCACACGCTTTAAATACCACTTACTTGTCAAAGTAAAAAAACTCGTTAATTTCGTTAAATTGGAACCCGTTAATTCTATTCTCTGTACTTGTTTTCGCCCCTTTTAGCAGTACATCAAAGGAAAGTAGTACCCAATTTATGTTTAGATTCTATCGTAAGCAGAAGTTTAAGCGCCTTCAAAATACCCTAATGCTGGCATTTCTTGTCCTCAGTATTACCCCTGTGACACTTATCGCGATATTTTTCCTCCAATCGCACAGTCAGGATCTCCAGGAACAAAGCACCTCACACCTTGTTTCGGTTCGTGATACTAAGCAGCAGCAAATTGTCGATTACCTACAAGCTCAAGAATCCCAAGTGATGGGCTTTGTTCGCTCAGAATTGGCCAATGCCAGTGGCGGGCGATTTTATGGTTTGATCAATGCATTTCAACGATTGGGGTTAGATATTGACGAGGCACGCAGTAATGCACAGCAGCGCTATATTCAAGGCTCTGGCGATCAAATCAAAACGTCGATCCTCCCTGAATCCAGCAGCTTTATTGGCAGCGAGCGTTATCGCCTGCTCCACAAGCGCTACCATAATGCTTACCTAGAACTGCTTAAACGCTCTGATTTTGACGATATTCTCTTAGTTGATATCAACGGTAACGTCGCTTATTCCGTCTTTAAAAATGACGATTACGGCACCAATCTGCTGACAGGAAAATACAAGGACTCCAACCTAGGTATTACCTTTCAACGACTAGCCAAAGACGTAACCGACCGACGCAAATCTAACGAAGATTACACGCCGGTTATCGTTTCTGACTTTAAAGACGAGAATGGCAAACAGACCGCATGGCTAGGCGCACCTATCGTTCAACAAGGCTACCTACACAGTTACGCGATGTTTAGGCTACCAATCAACGGCATTACTAAGTTGATTGCGGATCTCAACAAGAGTTCGAATATTCAAACGCTGCTTGTAGGTGATGATCACCTGCCGCGTAGCCTTGCTCATTCACAAGAATCTATCAACTTGAGCCTAGATGTTGTCGATAAAGCATTGGCTGGCGAAACAGCGGTTGGCACCTTCGACAACACCCTAGATCAAGCGATCATCGCGGCATATACGCCAATTGAGCTGAAATACGCAACATGGGCTCTTGTCGTAGAGCTGCCAGAGAAAGAGGCGTTTGCCCGTATTCATCAGTTAGAAAAGATCTTCGTGATCGTGATGCTAACGGCGATCATTCTGGTCGTCGTTGCATCGCACTATCTGTCTAACTTCATCACATCCCCACTGCTTAAACTGACGTGGGCTGCCGAAAAAGTATCGGCGGGTGATCTCGATGAAACCATGATCAATACCGAGCGCAAAGATGAGATAGGCCGACTCGCGGTGAGCTTCGAAAGAATGCAGCGATCTATTCGTGAAAAAATGCAGCTCATCAAAAGCCAAAACGATGAGCTTGAGGACAACCTTAAGACCATTCAAAAGCAAAACGAAGAGTTACAACTGGCAAATAAACTCAAAGATGAGTTCTTAGCGACTACTTCACATGAATTGAGAACACCACTGCATGGCATGGTGGGTATCGCTGAAGCGTTGATATCTGGAGCTAACGGCCCTATTCCTGCTAATCAGAAATATCAGTTGGATATCATCATCAATAGCGGTCAGAGATTGGCGACCTTGGTTGATGATCTGCTTGATTATCACAAGATGCGCTATGGTAGCTTAGATATTAAGAAATCAGCCGTTGATTTGTCGGCAGCCACCAGCTTGGTCCTAGAGTTGTCTCATCACCTATTGGGCAATAAGCCAATCCGTATTATTAACCAAGTCCCAAGTGATTTAGGTCTGGTTTCATCGGATCCTCAACGACTTGAGCAAGTGATGTATAACTTGGTCGGCAATGCCATCAAGTACACCTCAGAAGGTAAAATTGTTATCTCTGCCAGCGTTATCGATGACAACATTCGTGTACAAGTTGTCGATACTGGCCAAGGTATACCGGCCGAGTACCTTGAGCACATCTTTGAGCCATTGATTCAAGCAGGCCAAGATGCGAGTAACTACCGCCAAGGTGCAGGGCTTGGATTATCGATCAGTCGTCAGTTGATCGAGCTAATGGGCGGTTCACTGTACGTTAGTAGCCAACCAATGCTCGGCACTACGTTTAGCTTTACCCTGCCCCTAGCTACTCAAGATGAGTTAGACAGTTACAACGAATCAGGTCACTACTCTCACTTCCAAGCGCCTGATTTAATTGATAACAGCCAACAAGAAAACAGTGTTATCAGTGAAAACCCAGATGGCCCGTTATTGGTTATCGCCGATGATGAGCCGGTTAACCTGCGAGTATTAGACAGCTTCTTGAAGTTAGAAGGTTATCGAGTACGTACTGCATGTGATGGCCCTGAAACCATTGAACTGATTGAGAAAGAGAAGCCAGAGCTGCTTCTGCTCGACATAATGATGCCAGGAATGAGCGGCTATCAGGTTTGTGAAGCACTGCGTAAACAATATGACCATGCTCAGTTGCCAATCATCATGCTAACGGCACTCAACCAAGCAGAGGACCGTGTTCGAGGTTTCGAAGCGGGTGCCAATGACTACTTGTCTAAACCGTTCAACAAACAAGAACTGGCGGCTCGAATTACAGCGCATCTATCAGCAAGTAAAGCTGAACAGAGACGCCTTGAAAACGACCAACTGCAACTCGAGCTCAAACATAGAGCGATGGTTGAAGCTAACTTGTTAGAAACTCAAGGCCGCTTATTAGAGCAACTAGAATCGGCACCTGAAGCCATTATCTGTATTCGTGATGACCAACGTATTCGCTTTGCTAACGAAGCGGCGGCGAAGCTATTCAGACGCGGACAAGAACAACTTAAACGCTCAATGGCCGACGAAATCATTGCGCCTAAATACCTTAAGGTGGAACAAGCCCACTACTGCGGTGACATTGATATCTATATAGATGACACACGTCAGCGCATACCAAGTGACATCCTTAAGCTGCCTGAAGGCTCAGGGCTCGACACCATGTATATCTTTAATGTAGGTGGTGGTGTTAACTCAAACCGAATCAATAACCTTGAAACGGCGGTTGAGGCTCTCTCTAGTTATGCCTTTGAAGGCGACAAAGATAAGTTACAGCAGCTGAAAGAGCTTGGCGGAGAATTTACTCGTCTTGCTGACAAGGCAACCGGTGAAGGTAAAAACAAGCAAGAGTTAATGCGTGAGGTACTGGTCGATGCGATGACGAATGCCATCATCTACTGGGAATCGGTGACTGGTGAAACCAAGTTTGCTTTCGCCGAGAAGAGTGGCTTGTGGCGCGTCTACTTAGACCGCAGTACGCTGCAAACTCGAACGCTAGACAAATACCTACGCGTAGAAACCCTACCGAAAACGCCTCGCTGGCGAACGGTACTGAGCTCAATCGAATTCATACTGGAACATTGTAAAGAACAGACACCAGAAAGAACCCACATTGAGATGCTAAGAGATAAACTGCAGAAACTACTGACCAGTTAAACCCTGAACCAACATCACGATACTTTGAATAATGGAGCCCACCTAGCGTGGGCTTTTTTGTACGCCTAATAATCACAAAAAGTAGAATCCCAACGCTTGCAACGCACTTTTTTTACGCCTTTAAACAAGGGGAAATTCACGCTAATTACTCACAGTGCGTGCTGGTAACCGTCAGTACTTTTCGTTCTATTCTCA
Organism: Vibrio sp. 10N.261.51.A4; assembly: GCF_041471945.1. Classification (NCBI taxonomy): domain Bacteria; kingdom Pseudomonadati; phylum Pseudomonadota; class Gammaproteobacteria; order Vibrionales; family Vibrionaceae; genus Vibrio; species Vibrio sp. 10N.261.51.A4. The sequence goes on along the minus strand of NZ_JBFRPJ010000001.1, from coordinate 63,949 downwards.
ATCATATCTGACCGTTATCTGACTCTTTGTTGCAGTTTGAGAAGCGAGTCACAACAGAACGGCAGATTTAATTTTCTAGGGAAATTTAACGTAAAACTGGCAAGTGACCGAGATCTACAATTATACCAACGTAGGGTAAGGCATTATAATAAAAAGCCTTTAAAGTTAGTAGCCACTTACAACCTGCAAGAACCTCAAAACCAAATGCGAGTCACATCACTTTAACAATTGCGTACAAAAAACCACCAAAGCAACCTATTTTGACGTTAATGACGTGGGGTTGTGTGTTTTTAACGTTTTTGACGGGAAACGAGTTTGATTAATTCATCGATAAGGTGTTTTCTTACTCCTGCCAAAGGCCTACAGGCCACTCTTACCACTTCTCAGAATCAACGATGAATCTGGAGCAACGAAGAAGAGGTAGGCCTTTAACCAGAGTGTGTATCTACTAAACAATTTAGCGACAGATAACATTCAATCCATTAGTGAAATGAAAGCAAATAGTAAGGAACAGCTATGCTTGCCAATATAAAAAAAACAGCAATAGCAACAGCAATTATTGCAACTGCTACAACAGGTTTTGCATCAGTAGCAACCGCTGCAGAACGCAGTGAACTGACCGTTCACCCGAAAGAGTACACTACATTCGTACGTAACTTTAACCCGTACCTTGGTGCTACTAACCTACATACTACAACTGACTTCATGTATGAGCCGCTAGTAGTATTTAACGAAATGCACGGTAACACTCCAGTGTTCCGTCTAGCTGAAAACTTCAAGATGTCAGATGATCTGATGAGCGTTGTTTTCGACATTCGTAAGGGTGTTAAATGGTCTGACGGAGAAACTTTCTCTGCTGATGATGTTGTTTTTTCTTTCAACCTTGTAAAAGAGAAGCCAGAGCTTGACCAATCTGGTATCAACTCTTGGGTAACTTCTGTAGAGAAACTGAACGACAACCAAGTTAAGTTCACACTAACAGAAGCAAACTCAAACGTACCTTACGAGATTGCTAAAGTACCTGTAGTACCTAAGCACATCTGGAAAGACGTTAAAGATCCATCAACGTTTACCAATGAGAACCCGGTAGGTTCTGGTCCATTTACAGAAATCGATACGTTTACAGCGCAGCTATACATCCAGTGTGCAAACCCGAACTACTGGGATGCAGACAACCTAGATGTTGACTGTCTACGTGTTCCACAAATTGCGAACAACGACCAATTCCTAGGTAAAGTTGTAAACAGTGAAATGGACTGGACGTCTTCTTTCGTTCCAGATATAGATCGTACATACGCAGCAGCTAGCCCTAAACACCACTACTGGTACCCGCCAGCAGGTACACAGGCATTCATCGTTAACTTCAAGCACCCTGATGCTGCGAAGCATGAAGCATTGAGCAACGTTGACTTCCGTCGTGCTTTCTCTATGGCTCTTGACCGTCAAACTATCATCGACATCGCATTCTACGGTGGCGGTACTGTGAACGATTTCGCATCGGGTCTTGGCTACGCGTTTGAAGCTTGGTCTGATGAAAAAACTCACGACAAGTACAAAGGCTTCAACACTTACAACGCTGAAGGCGCGAAGAAGCTTCTTGCTGACGCTGGCTTCAAAGATGTGAACAAAGATGGTTTTGTTGACACTCCATCAGGCAAATCTTTCGAACTAATGATTCAATCGCCAAACGGCTGGACTGACTTCAACAACACAGTTCAACTAGCGGTAGAACAACTGAACGAAATCGGTATTAAAGCGAAAGCTCGTACACCTGATTTCTCTGTTTACAACCAAGCAATGCTTGAAGGTACATACGACGTAGCATACACAAACTACTTCCACGGTGCGGATCCATACACGTACTGGAACAGTGCTTACAACTCATCACTACAATCTGGTGATGGTATGCCTCGTTTCGCAATGCACTTCTACAAAAACGACAAGCTAGATGGTCTTCTAAACAGCTTCTACAAAACAGCTGATAAGAACGAACAGCTAGATATTGCACACGGTATCCAGCAAATCATCGCTGCAGACCAAGTGACAATCCCTGTGATGTCTGGTGCTTACATGTACCAATACAACACAACTCGCTTCACTGGTTGGTGGAACGAAGAAAATCCAAAAGGCCGTCCAAACATTTGGGCTGGTATTCCAGAGCGTCTACTTCATGTACTGGACCTAAAACCAGTTAAATAAGTAATCGTTCAATCCTTGCGGCGTAACCTCTTACGCCGCTTATAAAAATCCCCACACTCTCAATTGAAAGTATGGCGCTAGTCGTCAGGGGATTTTTCGTTCCAAATTTCGCTAGGAGCGACCTGAATCCAGAAACAGGGAAACAATCTGGGTGAGTAAGGTGTGAGTTATGGGTTATTTTTTAAGACGTTTGTCATTTTATTTTGTCGCGCTATTAGTTGCTGCGACGTTAAACTTTATTATTCCAAGAGCAATGCCTGGTGACCCAGTTACCATGATGTTTGCGAACGCTTCTGTACAAGTTACTCCAGAGCGTATTGCTGCAATGAAAGAACTATTAGGCTTCGTTGATGGTGGCTACTTAGTTCAATACGTGGCGTACATGAAGAACATTCTTAGCTGGGAACTTGGTACATCAATTCAATTCTACCCACTTTCTGTAAACACACTGTTGGGTGGAGCATTCGGTTGGTCGCTTTTCTTAGCCGGCACCGCAGTTATTCTTTCTTTCTCGATTGGTTCAATCCTAGGTATTTTCGCAGCGTGGAAACGCGGCAGTAAGTACGATGCCTTCGTAACGCCAGGGATGCTGATTCTACAAGCCGTTCCTCAAGTTGTTATCGCGATGATTGCACTATTTACCTTTGCAATTGGCTTGAAGTGGTTCCCAACAGGGTATGCCTACACCGCTGGTACTATACCTGATTGGACAAGCTGGGCATTCATTAAAGATGTCGCTTACCACGCCTTCTTACCACTGTTCTGTGCTTCTGTTGTTCAAATTGGTGGCTTCCTAGTAAACATGCGTAACAACATGATCAACCTACTAGCCGAAGACTACATCACCATGGCGAAAGGCAAAGGCCTGAGCGAAAACCGAGTGGTATTCAACTACGCAGCTCGTAACGCGATGCTACCTAGTGTGACAGCCCTTTCAATGTCGCTAGGTATGGCAATCGGTGGTCAGTTAATTATCGAAATTATCTTTAACTACCCGGGTCTTGGCAGCGTACTTTTCAACGCAATTAACGCTCGTGACTACCAAGTACTGCAAGGTCAGCTGCTTATCATGACGCTATTCATGCTGTTCTTTAACCTAGTTGCAGACATGCTTTACGTTGTTCTTGACCCTCGTCTTCGTAAGGGTGGTAAATAATCATGAAAGACTTTCTAAAACTCATTTGGCGTAACCCGATGGCCCTAACAGGCGTCATCATCCTAAGTATTTTTATTCTTGGCGCGATTGCAGCTCCATTAATCACCAAACATGTACCAGACAAGCGTACAGGTAACCCACACGAATATCCTGGTTTCGTGGTGAAGTCTGCACAAACTAACCCTGATGGCTGGGTTGCTCAAAATCTAGCAGACGACCGTCGTACATTGATCATGTCTAAAAAGGCAGACCACGTACTAGGTACAACTCGTATGGGTCGTGACGTTTGGTCTCAAGTGGTATACGGCGCACGCGTATCTCTTGCTGTAGGTTTTGGTGCGGGTCTAACCGTATGTTTACTCGCAACTGTTATTGGTGTTTCTGCAGGTTACTTCGGTGGCCGTGTCGATGACGTTCTAACAGCCGCAATGAACATCATGCTGGTAATCCCTCAATACCCATTACTGTTCGTGGTAGCAGCCTTTATCGGTGAGGCAGGGCCACTCACCATAACCTTGGTTATCGGCTTTATGTCTTGGGCTTGGGGTGCCCGTGTTGTTCGCTCCCAAACCTTAGCACTGCGTGAAAAAGAGTTTGTAAAAGCCGCTGAAGTTTTGGGTGAATCTTCATTCCGCATCATCTTCGTAGAGATTCTGCCAAACCTTATCTCTATCGTTGGCGCAAGCTTCATCGGTTCGGTGATGTACGCAATCATGATGGAAGCAACCATCTCGTTCCTAGGTCTTGGTGACCCGAACACAATCAGCTGGGGCATCATGCTTTACAACGTTCAAACCTCTTCATCAATGCTGATTGGCGCTTGGTGGGAACTGTTGGCTCCTTGTATCGCATTGACACTACTTGTAACTGGTCTTGCTCTACTTAACTTCGCGGTCGATGAAATTGCTAACCCGCAACTGCGTTCTCACAAAGGCATGAAGCGTTGGAAGAAACTAGCAGCTCAAGACAAAGAAGAACGTGAACCAGAACTACCACCACAAAATGCACTTTGGAGCGGAGATAAATAATCATGTCTGAACCACTAATTTCTATCCGCAACTTATGCGTGGATTACATCACAGAGTCTGGCGATGTTCGTGCGTGTAACAACGTAAGTTTCAACATCGCTCCAGGTGAAGTCTTCGGCCTAGCTGGTGAATCTGGCTGTGGTAAATCAACGGTCGCTTTCTCTCTTATGCGTCTTCATAAGCCGCCCGCTTACATCAGTGGTGGTGAGGTTATCTTCAACGGTGAGAACATCCTTGAATACAGTGATGACCGTATGCAGTCGTTCCGTTGGAGTGAGATGTCGATGGTATTCCAGAGCGCGATGAACGCACTCAACCCAGTACTACCGATGGAAGAGCAGTTCTGTGACGTAATCATGCGTCACACCAACATGACTCGCGAGCAAGCTAAGCAGCGTGCTGAAGGTCTACTTGAAATCGTCGATATTCACCCGAGCCGATTGAGTGACTATCCTCACCAATTCTCTGGCGGCATGCGTCAGCGCTTGGTTATTGCTATCGCGTTAGCACTGAATCCAAAGCTGATCATTATGGATGAGCCGACAACCGCACTTGATGTGGTTGTGCAACGCGAAATCCTACAAAAGATCTATGCACTAAAAGAAGAATTTGGCTTCTCAATTCTGTTCATCACCCATGACTTGTCATTGATGGTCGAGTTCTCTGACCGCATCGGCATCATGTACTCAGGTGAGCTAATCGAAGTGGCTAACTCTCAAGATATTCTAGAAAACCCTTACCACCCTTACACCAAAGGGCTGGGAAGTTCTTTCCCTCCACTGACAGGGCCAAAGACAAAGTTAGCAGGTATTCCGGGTAACCCTCTGAACCTGTTAGAGATCCCTGAAGGGTGTCGTTTCCAAGCTCGTTGTGACCGTGTACATGAAAAGTGTACCAAGGTGCCAACCAAGCTGCGTTCTATCGACCCGGGACATTTGTCTAACTGCCACCTGTACGGTGACCCAATAGTACAAAGGAAGCTATAGCTTGCGTGAATAACGAACAAGGCGGCTCGACCGCCTAAAAACAAGCAAAGCGAATAAGGATTCTGGAGACAATTATGAGCAAAGATTTCGGTCAATTATTGGTAGAAGGCAAGAATGTCGTAAAAGACTTCCCAATAAGCAGTACCACCATTCAAACCCCAATGATGCGTGCGATTAACGACGTGTCATTCAAGATGTACAAAAGCCGTGGCCTAGCAGTGGTTGGTGAGTCTGGTTCAGGCAAATCAACAACCGCAAAAATGATCGCAAAAATGTACGCACCTTCAGGCGGCACGATCGAATACAAAGGTCGTGATATCCAAGAGATCTCAAGCAGAAAAGATCTTATGCACTACCGTGAAGGCGTGCAGATGGTATGGCAAGACCCGTTTGGTTCATTGAACCCAACGCACAATATCTTCCACCACATTGCTCGACCACTGTTGATCCACAAGAAAGTATCTCCGGGCAACAAGAAAGAGCTAGAAGAACGTGTTTACGATCTTTTAGAGCAAGTGGGCCTGATCCCACCAAAAGAGACGGCGAAGAAGTACCCTCACCAACTGTCTGGCGGCCAACGTCAACGTGTCAACCTAGCCCGCAACATCGCGGTAGGTGCCGAAGTTGTACTAGCCGATGAGCCAACTTCAATGCTTGATGTATCGATTCGTGCCGGTGTTTTGAACCTGATGGAAGAGATGAAGTTCGAGAAGCAAATGTCTCTGCTTTACATCACTCACGATATCGCAACCGCTCGTTACATCGCTGAAGACCTTTCGGTGATGTACGTGGGACACATGGTGGAATGGGGCGATACCGATGACGTGATTGCTAACCCTCAGCACCCATACACCCAATTGCTTGTTTCGGCCGTTCCAGATCCTAAGAAGTCGATCCACGAGCAACTTGCAGGCAACAAAGGTGAGATTCCTCTGTGGACACCAGTATCAGCAGGCTGCCCATTTGCAGGCAGATGTACTCACGCAATGGATAAGTGCAAAGAGCAGCTACCAGGGGTTACGCAGCTCGCTGATAACCACTTTGTGCGCTGTTACCTACACGAAAGCTAAGCAATAAAACCCAAGTTAGGGTCTTCGGACCCTAACTATTTATATCCAAAACATTCAAGTACCTAGCCAATAGAAACTAGGACTGTCGGAGAATATTGATGCTGTTATTGACCAACCATATTGGCTATGAGTCCACAGGCCCGAAGCAAGCTATCCTACAAACTAAGAAAGCTCGCCTATCAAGCACTACGGCTCTACTCGTCTGTGCTGACAACCATATGACTGTCGGAAATTTTGATGTGGTTAAACAAGGCCGCGTAGCAAATTGGCATCAAGGGCAATTCTTCACTATTGATTTCAGTTCAGTCACTGAATCTGGTCGCTACTACCTACGTTTTGACAACCTGCGTTCAGAAGTATTTGAGATTGGTAGCAACCTATTAATGAACCACACGTTTTCTGATGTGCTTCATTACTTTAAGTCACAACGCTGTGGCGGTATTTTCGACAAAAAAGATCGACAAGCACAAATTCTAGGTACCGACCGATACGTCGATGTCCACGGTGGATGGTATGACGCATCAGGTGATGTCAGTAAATATTTTAGCCACCTGTCTTATGGTAACTACCTAAACCCACAACAAATTCCGATGGTCGTTTGGAACATGCTAAAAAGCGTACGCTTGACTAGCCATAACCCAGACTTCCCGAAATTCTCCATGACTCGTCTAACGGAAGAGGCTCTGTTCGGTGCCGACTTCTTAGTGCGTATGCAAGACGCTGACGGATACTTCTATATGACGGTATTCGACAAATGGAGCAAAGATATCAACCAACGCGATATCTGCGCTTATGCGACTCAAGAAGGTCATAAATCAACGGACTTACAAGCGGGCTACCGACAAGGTGCAGGTGTTGCTATCGCAGCATTAGCCGCAGCTTCTGAGCTTGAAATCTCTGGCAGCTACTCGAGCCACACATACCTTGAAATGGCGGTTAAGGGTTACTGGCATCTAAAAGAGTACAACCTCCAGTATCTAAACGATGGTGAAGAGAACATCATCGATGAGTATTGCGCCCTACTCGCAGCCAATGAGCTGTATCGCGTAACACAAGACCAGCAATACCTATCAGAAGCAAGAACTTGGGCGGCTCGTTTAATCTCTCGTCAGCAATCCGATGATTCATTTGAGCACTTCTGGTCGGCAAACTCTGATGGCTCTCGTCCATACTTTCACGCAGCTGAAGCCGGTCTTCCTGTGATTGCACTATGTGAATACATCGACAATGAAACCGATGCTGAATTAAAAGAACAGGCGCGCACAGTTGTTGAACAAGCTTGTCAGTTCGAAATCAACATCACCGACAAAGTCACCAACCCATTTGGCTATCCAAGACAATACGTTAAATCTGTCGATGGTGATAAACGTGATGCCTTCTTCGTCGCTCAACAGAACGAAACCGGTTACTGGTGGCAAGGCGAGAACGCACGCCTTGGCTCACTCGCAACCATGGCTTACCTAGTTCAACCGCACATTAAAGATAGCGAACTTCAAGAGCGCTTAATCCAGCTTTCACAAAATAGCCTTGATTGGATCTTGGGCCTCAACCCATACCACATGTGCATGCTCGATGGTCATGGCCATAACAACCCAGACTACCTACCTCAGCTTGGGTTCTTCAATGCGAAAGGCGGTATCTGTAATGGCATCACAGCTGGTTTTGAAGATGAACAAGACATTGCGTTCAATCCACCAGCACAAAAAGATGACATGCTTCAAAACTGGCGCTGGGGTGAGCAATGGATCCCTCATGGTGCGTGGTTCTTATTAGCAACCGCTGCACAGTTCAACTTCTTAGCTCAGCGTAAGGAGCAATAATAATGACTCTTTACTACGTCGGTATTGATGGTGGTGGTACTTCTTGTCGTGCTCGTATTCGTGACGCTCAAGGTAAACTGATTGGTGAAGCGAAAAGTGGCAGTGGCAACATCCTTTTGGGTGTTGATGTTGCGATGAGCTCAATTATTGATGCCATCACAAAAGCGGCACAACAAGGGCAACTCAACTCAGACCATTTTTCAAATATGCATGTTGGCCTAGCGCTGGCTGGCGCTGAGCAAAAATCAGCATGGTTCGACTTCATGGCTCAACCACACCCTTTCGCAAGCATGACACTAAATACCGACGCTTATGGCGCTTGCATTGGTGCTCACAATGGCCAAGACGGCGCAATCATGATCGGTGGTACGGGTTCTTGCGGTATCTTCCTAAAAGACGGTGAGCAATATGTGGTTGGCGGTCGTGAATTTCCGATTTCAGATCAAGGCGGCGGCGCAGTCATGGGCTTACGTTTGATTCAACAAGTCTTGCTTGCAGAAGACGGTATTCGCAACAAAACCCCGCTGACTCTACATGTGATGAATCACTTTAATAATGATGTGGATGCCATTGTCGAATGGTCAAAAGGTGCTATTCCAAAGGATTACGGTCAATTCTCACCAGTTATTTTTCAACTCGCTAACGAAGGTGACGAACTGGCTATCGATATGCTCAAGCAAACCGCGGCTGATATCGAAATGTTTGTCTTAGCACTGCATCGAAAAGGCGCTGACAAGGTGTGCTTAATGGGAAGTATCGCTGAGCGTATTCTCAACTGGCTATCACCACCAGTACAACAATGGATCGTTAAACCTCAATTCGACGCTATTGAAGGCGCATTGATGTTTGCCGGAAAACCACAACACAACTTGTATCAACAGGCTTAGCAGGGAAGTTATATGAATTATCGCATCGACTTAGCTGTTCTTTCTGAACAAAAAAATAACTGCCGATTTGGCCTTACGGTACATAACTTAAGTGACCTCGACGTAAAAGATTGGTCTCTGCACTTTGCATTTGATCGTTTCATCCTTCCAGAGAGTTTATCGCAAGGAGAGCTGACTCAAGTTGGCAGCTTTTGCTCATTCACACCAAGTTCGTCAGTGTTAAAGGCCAACAACCATTACTACCTTGAATTCAGTATTCAAAGCGCACCATTCCGCTTCTATTCTGATGGCCTTAACGATGCCTTTATCCAGTCACATAATGATGGAGAAACATCGGTACTGCCTGTCGCGATATCACCCATAGTACTGGCTTCGCCATACCGTGAACGCAATCAAATACCTGAAGTTAACGCTGCTGAGATTGCATTGATTCCTCAGCCTAATCAGATCGAATTTCAGCAAGGTAGTTTCGCGCTAAGTAACTTCGCGCTAAATAACGACTGCAGAATTGAGGTTCAATCTCATCTTGCTGATAAGGCAGTCTCTTGGTTCCAGCAAGAGTTGCTCTCGACCTTTGAGCTGTCTCTTTCGACCGCGCTTTCAGCTGAACTTTCAAAAGACGAAAGCGGCAACATTCTATTTCGCAGCAACCCGACGTTAGATGAAGCCGAATACAAACTGACCATCACTGCACAACAGATTATTGCTGAATCAGGCAGCCAGTCGGGATTTACACACGCTGTGGCAAGCTTGATTCAACTAGTTCAACAACTGGACGCAGAGAACTTCTCTCTACCATGTTGCAAGATAGCCGACCAACCGCGCTTTAAGTACCGCGGCATGATGTTGGACTGCGCTCGTCACTTCCACTCAGTAGAGCAAGTGAAGCGTTTAATCAATCAACTGGCGCACTACAAGTTCAACGTATTTCATTGGCACCTAACTGACGATGAAGGTTGGAGAATTGAGATAAAGAGCCTGCCACAGCTAACAGAAATTGGCGCTTGGCGTGGCCCTGATCATGCACTAGAGCCGCAATATACCCACATTGCGGAAAACTACGGCGGCTTCTACACGCAACAACAAATTCGTGAAGTCATTGAATATGCAGAGCAACGCAGCATCACGGTGATCCCAGAGATCGATATTCCGGGACACTGCCGTGCCGCAATCAAATCACTGCCTGACATGTTGGTAGAGCAAGCTGACACTACTCAATACAAAAGCATTCAGCACTACAACGACAACGTCCTAAACCCAGGTTTACCAGGCACTTACCAATTTCTAGATGCAGTTATTGAAGAAGTCGCAGAGCTGTTCCCGAGCGAATTAATTCACATGGGTGCAGACGAAGTGCCACCGGGAGTGTGGAGCAACAGCCCTGCTGCTCAAGCGTTGATGAAAGAACACCAGTACCAAGACAGCAAAGACCTACAAGGTCACCTATTCCGCTATGCCGAAAACAAGCTTAAGCAACTCGGCAAACGCATGGTCGGCTGGGAAGAAGCACAGCACGGCGACAAAGTGAGTAAAGAGACCATCATCTACTCATGGCTCAGTGAAGAAGCGGCTGTCAATTGCGCTCGCCAAGGCTTTGATGTGGTGTTGCAACCTGCACAGTTTACCTATCTCGACATGACCCAAGATTATGCACCGGAAGAACCGGGCGTAGATTGGGCTGCCGTTATCCCATTAGAACAAGCTTATACCTACGAAGCACTTGCTGAGATATCCGACACCGACCCAATTCGTAAGCGGATCCGCGGAATTCAGTGTGCTCTATGGTGTGAGATCGTCACCAACCAAAAGCGTATGGATTACATGGTATTCCCAAGAATTAGCGCTTTAGCTGAAGGATGTTGGACACATAAAAACAACCGAAACTGGCTAGATTACCTATCTCGCCTAAAGGGGCATCTGCCATTACTCGACAAACTCAATGTTGATTATCGCAACCCTTGGAAAGCTCAATAAAACAAACCAAAGCGACACTCATATCGAGTGGTTGCTGACTCAAATTAAGGTGCTCAGTTAGATACGACTCAGCATCACTATTTAAAAATTAGCTGCATAGATGCAGTTTGTTAAAAAGGAAATGACAATGAAATACGGCTATTTCGATAACGACAATCGCGAATACGTCATCACTCGCCCTGATGTACCAGCACCTTGGACAAACTACCTAGGTACTGAAAAGTTTTGTACCGTGATTTCGCACAATGCGGGCGGTTACTCGTTCTACAATTCTCCGGAATACAACCGTGTTACTAAGTTCCGTCCAAACGGCACCTTTGACCGCCCAGGACACTATGTTTACCTGCGTGATGATGAGACGGGTGATTACTGGTCTATCTCTTGGCAACCAGTGGCAAAGAGCCTAGATGAAGCGAACTACGAAGTTCGTCACGGCCTGTCATACTCAAAATTCAAATGTGAATACAGCGGCATTACCGCAACCAAGACGCTATTCGTACCTAAGGGTGAAGATGCAGAAGTTTGGGACGTTGTATTAAAGAACAACACTGACAAGCCACGTACTATCAGCACTTTCTCGTTTGTTGAGTTCTCTTTCAGCCATATTCAATCAGACAATCAAAACCATCAGATGTCTTTGTACTCTGCGGGCACGTCTTACCAAGAAGGTGTTCTGGAATACGACCTGTACTACAACACTAACGACTTTGAAGGCTTCTACTACCTAGCTTCAACTTTCTCACCAGACAGCTACGATGGCCAACGTGACAACTTCCTTGGTATGTACCGTGATGAAGCAAATCCAATTGCGGTTGAAAACGGTAAGTGTTCTAACAGCGCTCAAACTTGTTACAACCATTGTGGTTCTCTGCACAAGCAATTTACGATTCAACCCGGTGAAGAAGTTCGCTTTGCGTATGTACTCGGTATCGGTAAAGGCAACGGTGAACGCCTACGTGAGAAGTACCAAGACACAGCAAACGTAGACGCCGCTTTCCAAGGCATCAAAGATCACTGGGACGAGCGTTGCAACAAATTCCAAGTTAAGTCGCCAAACGAAGGCTTAGACACAATGATCAACACGTGGACGCTATACCAAGCGGAAACCTGTGTGGTTTGGTCACGCTTTGCATCATTCATCGAAGTTGGCGGTCGTACTGGTCTTGGTTACCGTGATACGGCTCAAGATGCTATTTCAGTACCCCATGCCAACCCACAAATGACCAAGAAACGTATTATCGACCTGCTTCGCGGCCAAGTGAAAGCGGGCTACGGTCTACACTTGTTCGATCCTGACTGGTTCGATCCAGAGAAAGCCGACGTTGAGCCATCAAAATCACCAACAGTTGTTCCAACACCGTCAGATGACGACAAGATCCACGGCATTGACGATACCTGTTCTGATGACCACCTATGGATCGTTCCGACCATTATCAAATACGTAATGGAAACCGGTGAGCACGACTTCTTTGATGAAGTGATCCCATACGCAGACGGTGGCGAGGCGACAGTTTACGAACACATGAAAGCGGCACTGAACTTCTCTGCTGAATACGTGGGTCAAACGGGTATCTGTAAAGGTCTTCGAGCTGACTGGAATGACTGTTTGAACCTAGGTGGTGGTGAATCTTCAATGGTTTCATTCCTACACTTCTGGGCGCTACAAGAATTCCTAGATCTTGCTAAGTTCCGTAATAACGATGCTGATGTTGCGAAATACACTGAAATGGCAGCTAACGTTCGCGAAGCGTGTGAAACGCACCTTTGGGATGACGAAGGCGGCTGGTACATCCGTGGTCTAACTAAAAATGGCGACAAGATCGGTACCGCTCAACAAGCTGAAGGTCGTGTACACCTTGAGTCAAACACGCTAGCCGTTCTATCTGGTGCTGTATCTCAAGAACGCGGTGAGAAAGCGATGGACGCTGTTGATGAGAACCTTTTCTCAGAATACGGCCTACACCTAAACTCTCCTTCATTTGCAACACCAAACGATGATATCGGTTTCGTAACTCGCGTTTACCAAGGCGTAAAAGAGAACGGCGCAATCTTCTCTCACCCTAACCCATGGGCCTGGGTAGCAGAAGCGAAACTAGGCCGTGGTGACCGTGCGATGAAATTCTACGACGCACTGAACCCATACAACCAAAACGACATGATTGAAACGCGTTACGCAGAACCATACTCGTACGTGCAGTTCATCATGGGTAAAGACCACCAAGACCACGGCCGTGCAAACCACCCATGGTTAACAGGCACCTCTGGTTGGGCTTACTTCGCGGTAACCAACTTCATTCTTGGTGTTCGTACAGGCTTTGAAGGCTTAACGGTTGATCCTTGTATCCCGACTGATTGGCCAGAATTCGAGGTTACTCGTCAATGGCGTGGCGCGACTTATAACATCACAGTGCAAAACCCGAATGCAGTAAGCAAAGGCGTTGCCTCTATCACTATCAATGGTGAATCAGTTGAAGGCGCTATCCCAGTACAAGCAGAAGGCAGCATGAACGATGTTGTCGTTGTTCTAGGCTAGTCACGCAATTTAACGAACAGCTCTTGTCTCAAGTCTTTACAGGCTTGAGACAATGAGACTAAAAGGATTTTCTAATGATTAAATTTGGTACAGGTGGCTGGCGCGCTTTCATTGGTGAGGAGTTCACTAGAGAAAACGTCCGTTTGGTAGCGCAAGCACTCGCTAACATCATCAACAACGAAGATGCAGCCAAGAATGGGTTTGTGATCGGCTATGACCGTCGTTTCCTTTCCGATAAAGCCGCATGTTGGTTTGCAGAAGTACTTGCGGCGAACAACATCAAAGTAAGCTTCATCGATAAGTTTGTTCCAACACCTATCGTGATGTTCCAAGCAAAAGAGATGGGATGCACCTACTCGGCGTGTATTACCGCCTCTCACAACCCAGCCGATTACAATGGCATCAAGGTATTCATTGAAGGTGGCCGTGATGCTGATGAGATCATCACAGAGAAGATCGAACAGCAAATCGCAACACTGACCAACGAAGATATTATTCGTGTCGATTTCGAGCAAGCGTTGAATGACAAAGAGATCGAAATCATCAACCCGATGAACGCCTTTGTTGATTCCATCATTAATGCCATCGATATTGAATCGATTAAGAAAGCGAATCTACGCGTGCTGATCGACCCAATGTTTGGTGTGGCGAAAAACGCTCTGCAAACGGTTCTTATCAACGGTCGTTGTGATGTCGACGTAATCAACGATGGTAAAAACCCAGACTTCGGTGGCCTAATGCCTTCTCCTAGCGCAGCAACGCTCTATCGCTTGAAGCACTTAGTTGCAGCAGAAGGCTATGACATTGGTATTGGTACTGATGGCGATGCCGACCGTTTGGGAATCATCGATGAGAAAGGTCACTTCATTCACCCTAACGAAGTACTACTCCTACTTTACTACTACTTGCTGGAATACAAAGGTTGGAAGGGCTCTGTCGTTCGTAACATCGCAACCACACATCTACTGGATAAAGTCGCGGCGGATCATGGTGAGAAGAGCTTTGAGGTTCCTGTAGGCTTTAAGCACATCAGCTCACAAATGGAGGCCGATGACTCTCTGATTGGCGGCGAAAGTTCGGGGGGTTTAACCATTCGTGGTCATATCAGAGGTAAGGATGGCGTATTTGCTTCAAGCTTACTGGTTGAGATGATCAGTGTGACAGGCAAGAAGCTGTCTGAATTACTTGATGAGATTTACTCTAAATATGGCTATGCCTACACCGCAGAAGGCGATTATAAGTTTAAACCTTCAGAGAAAGAAGCGCTCTACACTAAGATCTACGTCGAGAAGCAACTGCCTGAATTTGAATACGAAATTGAAAGAGTCAGCTATGAAGATGGTGCCAAGGTGTACTTCAAGAATGGCGGCTGGGTCATTGCTCGCTTCTCAGGAACAGAGCCGTTACTACGAATCTTCGCAGAAATGGAAGATAAAGACACTGCAGAACGTGTTCTTCAAAAAGTGAAAGACTTCCTCTCTCTATAGGCTTATAGAGTGCAGCAGTTTTGTATGGGACTTAACAAATCACTGCCTTGTTAAAGCCTATAAGTGAAGAACTCTTGCCCAGTACTTTGATTAAAGTGCTGGGCTTTTTTATCGCGATTCTTGTAACGATTAGTATCGCGTTATATCTCTTTAAAAAGCCAATACGCCTTTGGTATCGACTTTTACATTGACCGGCATACCCACTTCAAGTGCTTCTGACGAGGTTGCTAATAACTTCTGACCATGCGCTTCGATTACATAACGACAGTGATCACCCATAAATTGCTGTTCTAGCACCGAAATAGCACTATCTTGCTCGTAACTTGCTTGGATATGCTGGGGCCTTAGCAGAAGCTCACATGTATTGCCGAACTCAATCTCCGTTTGCGGTTTGGCTTCAACCATACCCAAACTGGTTTCAAATTCATGCTCCGAAATACGCTGTGCCTTTAAGTAGCTACCGCCACCCAAGAAATCAGCAACGAACTTACTCGAAGGGTGGAAATACAACTCAGATGCCGAACCATACTGTTCAATCACACCATGGTTCATCACAGCCATCTTATCTGCAAAAGCAAATGCCTCTTCGCGACTGTGAGTCACAAAAATAGCGGTCACACCCTGCTTCTTAAAGATCTTACGAATTTGAGAAATCAGCTCATGACGAACTTGAGTGTCAATGTTCGAGAATGGTTCATCTAACAGCAGTAAGTCAGGCTTGTATGCCAAAGATCGGGCAATCGCAACACGCTGCTGTTGACCACCAGAAAGTTGATGCGGGTATCGTTCACCATACTCATCTAAATGAACCAACTCTAACATCTCTTGAACTTTCTCTTTCTTTTGCTGCTCTGAGAGTTCTTTTAGTCCAAAGCCAACGTTCTGGTTGACCGTCAAGTGCGGGAACAGAGCGTAGTCTTGGAAAATCATACCGATATTTCGTTGCTCCGGTGGCAACCAATTATCGCCATCATCGATGGTTTGACAGTTTAAACTCATTACGCCACTACTCAATGGAAGCAGGCCAGCAATCGCCTTAAGTAAGGTGGTTTTCCCGCAACCACTTGCACCAAGAAGACAAACAATTTCACCATGCTCAACTTCTAACGAGAGCGCTTCCAAGATGGTTTGCGACTCATACTTACAAGTCAGATCTTTAATTGATAATGCACAACTCATTAGTGTTTCTGCTCCAAAGAACGGTTTACGATGATCAGAGGAATTAAACCTACTAACACCAGTAATACAGCAGGCATCGCCGCCAATTCGAGGTGCTCATCTGAGGCATAGTTATAAACATAGGTCGCTAATGTTTCGAAGTTGAAAGGACGCAGCAGCAATGCCGCATTTAGCTCTTTCATTGATTCGATAAACACCAGTAAACCGGCGATCAGCGCGCCGCGTTTAATCAAAGGTAAATGAACACGACGTAACATCTGGTTGGTATTGCAACCCATGGTTTTAGAAGCCATATCCAATGAAGGAGATACTTTACTCAAGCTACTTTCAATACTGCCAATCGCCACTGCAGAAAAACGCACCACCATTGCAAAGATAAGCGCAAACATGGAACCAGAGAAAATCAGCCCCGGACGTCCCCACTCCATCACTTTGGCAATATCATTGACTAAGTGATCCATGAACAAAACAGGTACCATCACACCAATCGCTAACACGGTGCCTGGGACGGCATAGCCCATCGAAGCGAGGCGCATATAAGCCTGATTCTTCTTACTCGGACTAACGCGTTGGTTAAAGTTAACAATCATCGCGATAATCACGCCAATAATCGCAGCAGCTACCGAAACGTAAAGGCTGTTGATGGCATATTCTCTGAATTCAGGGGTCCAGCTTTGAGCAAAATATTTGTAGGCGTAAATAATGAGCTGGCCAAGAGGGAATAAGAACGCAACGCAAACTAGTCCCCAGCACCAGAATAGTGCCAGCCATTTTTTCCAACCAGAGAGGTTGTAACGAAAATCTTCGCGGCTGCTGAACTGGTTCTGGAATAGCTTCTGCTTACGGCGACTGTATCGCTCTGAGCTCAATAATAGGATCACGATAACCAGCATGATTGCCGATATTTTCGCAGCTGCCGTTAAGCTTGAGTAGCCTAGCCAAGTATCATAAACCGCAGTCGTTAAAGTATTTACCGCAAAGTAACTCACGGTACCAAAGTCACCGATGGTCTCCATAGCAACAAGCGATAAACCGACAGCCATTGATGGACGAACAAGTGGTAAGGAGATACGACGGAAGCTTTCCCAAGGAGAGCATTTTAGCAAACGAGCAGATTGTAATAAGGAGACGTTTTGCTCCATAAATGCCGCGCGGCACAGCAAATAAACATAAGGATAGAGAACGAGAGACAGAACAATAATAGCGCCGGATAAGGTTCTAATATCCGGGAACCAATACTCACCGGGTCCCCACCCAGTAAGATCTCGCAGTAGAACCTGAACAGGGCCGGCAAAGTCGAACCAATCGGTAAAGATATAGCCAACAATATAGCCTGGCATTGCTAATGGCAGGACGAGTGCCCACTGCAAAACACGCTCTCCCGGAACACGGCACATTGCCATAACCCAGGCCGACGGAATACCAAAAACTAAAGACAGAAACATGGTTCCTATGACTAAAACCACCGTGTTGTAGGCATAGGTAGGCATCACCGTGGACATCAGATGAGAAAATAGCTCATCTGTTTCTCCAACAGCCGTCGTAAAAATCGCTAAGATCGGTAAAACCAGTAATACAGCAATAATGCCGCTACTGGTGTTCCATAAATAATTCTTTTCTTTCATCGCCTAACTACAACGAGGCTTAATGAAACACAAATGCATTTGCAAATACATCTCATATCCTTTTAATGGTGGGGTTATTTATACCCATATACTCTAATGACTTCAAGGTGAGATGCTAATAACTCAAGGGATCAACGGGGTGCTTTGTATCAAAAAGTGATTTTCCAATAACAAACAACCCCAAGTAACCAAAATGGCGACTTGAGGTTGTCATTTTACTTAGGCCGGAGCCTACCGTAATAAATTATAGATCGAACTTAACTTCGTCTAATAGCTTGATTGCAGCCGCGTGGTGGTTTGCAATTTCATCTAGAGAAATAGTATCCGCTTTGAACTCGCCCCATGAAGCAACAAGCTCAGAAGGTTTAACATCAGCTTTCACTGGGTATTCATAGTTCACTTCTGCATACATGCTTTGTGCTGTGTTACCCGATAGGAATTCCATTAGCTTAACGGCATTCTCTTCGTTTGGAGAGTATTTAGCCATTGCCATACCAGAGATATTCACGTGAGTACCCGTTGTCTCTTGGTTAGGGAAGTTAATGTAAACAGCGTCAGCCCAAGCTTTTTGCTCTTTATCGTTAACCATCTTGCCTAGGTAGTAGCTGTTACCAAGAGCAACATCACATAGGCCTTCTTTAATCGCTTTAACTTGTGCACGATCGTTACCTTGAGGCTTGCGTGCTAGGTTAGCTTTTACGCCTTCTAGCCACTCTTTCGTTTCAGCTTCACCTTTGTGAGCAATCATCGAAGATACTAGAGAAACATTGTATGGGTGCTTACCACTACGAGTACAGATTTTGCCTTTAAATTCAGGCTTAGTTAGATCTTCGTAAGTGAACTCTTCACCTAGACGACCAACACGGTCACGTGAAGAATAAACGCTACGTGTACGAGTTGTTAGAGCGAACCACTCGTTATCTGTATCTTGGTATTGAGCTGGGATGTTCTTTTCAAGTACATCGCTTTCTACAGATTGAACCAGACCTTGTTTAGTTAGCTCAGATAGACGGCTGATATCTACAGTTAAGACAACGTCAGCTGGGCTGTATTCACCCTCTTGAGCTAACTTCTCTGCTAAACCTTTTTTAGCAAACTTAACGTTTACTTTAATACCAGTCTCTTTTGTGAACTCTTTGAACATTGGCTCAACAAGGAAAGGTTGACGGTAAGAGTATACGTTTACTTCTTCCGCAGCCATTGCTGTCGGGGCAATTACACCACACGCTAGAGCTGAAAGTGTTAGCAGTTTCTTCATTGTAAAATCCTTTATATCGAAATGATAATGTCTATCAGTTGCGTTATTATATTCATCATTAATATAATTACAATGACGACCAACAAAAAATCCGTCTACTCAGACCATTCAAACTCTCACTTTTGTAACAAACCATTTCAACTTTGTGTCTTGTCGTTCCCCTTAAACAATGAGCCTAACTTCAACGTTCGTGTTTATATATTGTGCAACCGTAAATACAACAAAGCCCCGCAACAAGAGTTGCGGGGCTTTCTTTGTCCAACCTAACCCATTCAGATTAGGCGACGACTGTTGATTATTTTACTGATACAAACTCAGGGTAAGCGCCGACACCACAATCGTGCATGTCCATACCTTCAAGTTCTTCATCTTCCGTTACTCGGATACCGATTGTTGCTTTAAGCACCGCCCATACTGCTAGGCTAGCACCGAATACCCATGCAAAGATGACTGCTGCACCCATTAGCTGAGCACCAAACGTTGCATCAGCGTTGCTTAGTGGCACAGCCATTAGACCGAAGAAACCACATACACCGTGTACAGAGATAGCACCTACTGGATCATCAATCTTAGCTTTGTCTAGAGCGATGATGCTGAATACAACCAATGCACCAGATACCGAACCAATCGCTACAGCAAATAGAGGTGATGGTGATAGAGGGTCTGCAGTGATTGCTACTAGGCCAGCTAACGCGCCGTTAAGAATCATTGTTAGGTCTGCTTTACCCCAAGTTGTTTTACATACTAGTAGTGCTGCAATTGCGCCTGCTGCTGCTGCTGCGTTGGTGTTAAGGAAGATTTGACCTACTGCTGTTGCGTTCTCAAAATCCGAAACCATCAGTTGAGAACCGCCGTTGAAACCGAACCAACCGAACCAAAGGATAAATGTACCTAGCGTTGCAAGTGGCATGTTTGAACCAGGAATCGGGTAGATTTCACCGTTCTTACCGTATTTACCTTTACGAGCACCTAGTAGTAGAACACCAGCTAACGCTGCTGCTGCACCAGCCATGTGTACGATACCTGAACCTGCGAAGTCACTGAAACCCGCTTCTGATAGGAAACCACCGCCCCAAGTCCAATAACCTTCAACAGGGTAAATGAACGCTGTTAGTACTACAGAGAAGATTAGGAATGACCAAAGCTTCATACGCTCAGCAACCGCACCAGATACTACAGACATTGCTGTTGCAACGAATACTACCTGGAAGAAGAAGTCTGATTCTAGAGAGTGGTCTGCGCCTTCACCTTGTGTACCAATTAGAGTACCAAATGATGGCAACCAACCGCCTTCACCGTTGTCGACATACATGATGTTGTAACCAACCACTAAGAAAGCAGTACAAGCAATTGCGTACAAACAGATGTTCTTAGTTAAAATTTCTGTGGTGTTCTTTGAACGAACTAGGCCAGCTTCTAACATCGCGAAGCCTGCTGCCATCCACATTACCAACGCACCTGAAATGAGGAAGAAAAAAGTGTCTAGTGCGTAACGTAGTTCCGTTACTGTTGTTGTAAGTTCCATATTAAAGTCTCCAGTCCTTGTAATTCTTTAAAGTGCTTCAGCATCCATTTCACCAGTACGAATTCGTACGGCTTGGCTTAGGTCATACACAAAAATTTTGCCGTCGCCGATTTTTCCGGTGTGTGCCGCTTGGCTAATCGCTTCGACAACTCGGTCAACATTCTCAGCTTGGGTAGCAATCTCTAGCTTCACCTTTGGTAGGAAATCCACTTGGTACTCTGCACCACGATACAATTCAGTATGTCCCTTCTGACGACCAAAGCCTTTCACTTCAGAAACAGTCATACCTTCAATACCCACATCAGAGAGCGCTTCGCGTACATCGTCTAATTTGAATGGCTTAACAATGGCATTTATTAATTTCATATTCGTTCCTTAAATTCTTACTTAATCCGTTAATTCTCTTATTACAATCCAAGTAGCGTGCCAAAAAGTTAAGTGCTTGATTTTAAATAAGATGAAGATAATAAGGTCGTAATAACGAAAAAGGCCGCACCAACATGGTGCAGCCTTTTCACTATCTTAATGCGCGATGCTCTTATTGCTCCAGTTTTGGGCAACGGAGCCTTCAAAGCTCTGAATGACTAACAAATAGGTCTTAGGACTAGTAACCTAAAAAATCCATCCAGCGTTCGATGAGCAGTTCGAAATCGTCGATTCCACAGCTTGCTTGGCTTTCACAGTTATAGAAGTCGAACTCACTGCCCTCTTCCATCTCTTGCTCATGCGCTAACACGTTTTCTTGAATCGTTACTTCGTCTTCATTAATCGCAAGGCTAATCTCTTTGCCAAGCAACGTCACTTCATTGCTCAAGTCCTGTCGAGATTGCTCAATCAACGCCATCACATGATCTAATTTTTGCTTATCTTTACCGATCTCTTCTTGAAGCCAACGGCCAACAATCTCATGGCCCATGCTGCATTTCACATAGTATTCACCCATTAGAGTGTTTCTAGTAAATTCAAACTCCATAACTCAACCTATACTGCATTAATACTCAAGCGATACTATTTCTGAGTATACCATTGTCTTGTCAGAAACGAGCGTATTGACGAATTTATCGTTACGATCCAACCTACACAGTCAATGAAGAGGAGGGCTCTATGCAGTTGAACGAAATGATTGCCAAACAAATTGTCGAACGAACCATGAAGATCATCCCACACTCGATTAATGTGATGGATAATAAAGGTCGCATTATTGGATCCAGTGATCCTACTCGCTTATACCAAAAACATGAAGGAGCGGTACTTGCCATCACCGAATCACGAGTCGTTAATATTGACGAAGCCACTGCCGAACACCTAAAAGGGGTTAAGCCTGGAGTTAATTTACCGATTCTATTTCAGGATAATGTCATTGGGGCGATTGGGGTTTCTGGGACACTGCAGCAAGTTCATCATTTTGGTGAGCTGGTGAAGATGACCGCTGAGCTTATTGTTGAACAAGCTGTACTTATGTCTCAAGTAGAATGGAATAAGAGGCATCGTGAAGAATTGGTATTGCAATTAATCCGAGGTAGCACGCTTAATGACATGCAACTGCAATCCATCGCACAGCGTCTGGATCTCGACCTTGCACAACCGCGGATTGCCGCCATCGTCAAGGTGTTACCGATAGGAGACACTGCGCCTTCATTGGAAAACTTACAGCAATTAGTACATTTACTTGAATATCCCGAGCGCGATAATTTAGTCGGTATCTTGTCTGTTTCACAAAACGAAGTGGTGGTACTCAAGCCTATAACCCTGATAGGGAACAGCTGGTCCAAGGATGCAGAAGCCAAGCGCGTGAAATTGCTACTCAAAAGAATAAAGAAAGAAGCTAAGTTTCAAATCAAGATTGCGCTTGGGGATTACTTTACCGGACTTTCTGGTTTAGCACGCTCATATGATACCGCTGAGCTCACTATGCGCAGTGTCGGTAACCGCCCCGGAGACATGTTTTTCTATCAAGACTATCGACTGCCGGCCATTATGAGTAGCCTGTTACAAGATCCATGGATTCGTGAGCAACTGGAGCAGTCTTACCTACATCTTCAACAACAGGACAGTAAAGGGATACTGATCAAAACTTTGAAGACATATTTAAAGCAGAACTGTGATTCAGCTCTCACCTGTAACGAACTACATATCCATCGCAATACGCTACGCTATCGAACAGACAAGATAAACCAAATAACATCATTAAATATCAACAATATAGACGATCTATTTCAACTCTACATTGCAATAAATCTATTCCACTGGTCGAGCTAAAAAATGTGCAACTGCACAATTTAAAAGGACCGATTTGAGCACTTATTTGTAGAGAATGACAAAGACTTACCAACCCTATATCTTTATATTTGCCGAAAATGACACATCGTTATCTGGGAAATAGAACATGATTGAAGTTTCAACTCTTGGCGCACTTTCAGCATTGATTGTTGCTATCGCGCTCATTCTTAAAAAAGTGCCACCCACCTACGGCATGATCATCGGTGCTTTGGTTGGCGGCGTGGTTGGCGGCGTTTCTCTCACCGAAACCGTTGAGTTAATGATAGGTGGTGCCCAAGGGATCGTCACTTCAGTGATGCGAATTCTCGCCGCTGGTGTGTTGGCCGGCGTACTAATTGAATCAGGGGCGGCTACCTCGATTGCAGAATCCATCATCAAAAAAGTAGGCGAAACTCGCGCCTTACTTGCTCTTGCCATTGCGACCATGATTTTAACCGCTGTTGGCGTTTTCGTTGATGTGGCCGTTATCACGGTTTCTCCTATTGCACTGGCTATTGCTCGCCGCGCAGACCTTTCTAAAACCGCGATCCTTTTGGCGATGGTGGGCGGCGGTAAAGCAGGTAATGTCATGTCGCCTAACCCAAATGCCATTGCGGCGGCTGATGCGTTCAATGTTCCGTTAACCTCTGTGATGGCTGCAGGCGTGATTCCGGGTCTATTTGGGCTGCTTTTCGCCTACTTCTTGGCAAAGCGCCTCGTCAATAAAGGTTCAAAAGTAGCGGAAAGTGAAGTGGTCAAAGCGGATCAAAGTTCACTGCCAAGCTTTTCTTCTTCAATCGTTGCACCGTTAGTGGCTATTGCCCTACTCGCGCTGCGACCACTCGCTGATATCAATGTTGATCCTCTAATTGCATTACCCTTGGGTGGATTGCTGGGTGCACTGGCTATGGGTCGCTTCAAACAAGCCAATAGCTTTGCGGTTTCAGGCTTGTCACGTATGGCACCGGTTGCTGTAATGCTACTGGGCACAGGAACCATTGCAGGCATCATTGCTAACTCAGGACTAAAAGCTGATCTGATTGAAGTGCTGACGATGTCTGGGCTGCCTTCTTACTTACTTGCTCCGTTTTCTGGCGCACTGATGGCACTATCAACCGCATCGACAACTGCCGGAACAGTAGTGGCATCGAATGTATTTGCCAGCACCATTCTTGAGCTAGGTGTTCCAGCTCTCGCAGGCGCAGCAATGATCCACTCTGGTGCGACAGTACTTGACCATATGCCACATGGTAGCTTCTTCCATGCCACGGGTGGTGCGGTACATATGAGTATTCATGAACGTCTAAAACTCATCCCTTATGAGTCAGCGGTCGGTCTTGTTATCGCCTTCGTCTCAGTAATGATCTTCGGTGTATTTGGTCTGTTTGTTTAAGTTTAAAGGTATCAAAATGAAAATTGTAATTGCTCCTGACTCATATAAAGAAAGCCTATCAGCAATGGGCGTTGCTCAAGCGATTGAAGATGGCTTTAAACAGCTAATACCAAACGCCGAATACGTAAAATTACCAATGGCTGATGGTGGTGAAGGCACAGTACAATCTCTGGTGGATGCGACCAATGGCTATATCATCCAACATCCAGTGATTGGTCCATTAGGTGAAATTGTCGAAGGCTTCTACGGTATGTTCGGTGACGGTAAAACTGCCATTATTGAAATGGCGGCCGCTTCCGGCCTAGATTTAGTCTCTCCAGAACAACGTAATCCACTAAAAACCACTACCTATGGTACGGGTGAGTTGATCAAAGCCGTATTAGATAAAGGTGTTGAGCATATTATTATTGGCATTGGTGGTAGTGCGACCAATGATGGTGGCTTAGGAATGGCTCAAGCGCTAGGCATTCGTATGCTAGATGCAGAGGGTCACGAGCTGGTGTTTGGTGGTGGTGAAGTGTCAAAACTGACAACCATTGATCTCACCAACCTCGACCCACGCCTACAAAACGTACGCTTAGAGGTCGCTTGTGATGTCGATAATCCATTATGCGGACCAAAAGGGGCATCACAGGTATTCGGTCCGCAAAAAGGCGCAACACCAGAAATGGTTGAGCTGTTAGATGCTAACCTTGCTCATTATGCCAGTATCATGAAAAACCAGTTAGGCGTCGATGTCATTGATCTCCCTGGTGCTGGCGCGGCAGGCGGTCTAGGCGCGGCACTTGTTGGCCTGTTAAATGCGGAGCTTCGCCCTGGTATTAACATCGTAATGGACGCCGTCAATTTAGATGAAATAGTCTCAGATGCTGATCTTGTGATTACAGGAGAGGGGCGCATTGATAGCCAAACCATTCATGGCAAAACACCGATTGGTGTCGCTCGCACAGCCAAAAAACATAAACTGCCTGTCATCGGTATTGCCGGCTGTCTAGCCAGTGATTGTGGTGTGGTTCATGAGCATGGTATCGACGCGGTATTTGCGGTAGTGAACCGTTCAGTAGACTTGCCGACAGCTTTGGCTGAAGCGGCTGAAAATATTGAACTTACTGCTCGCAATGTTGCAGCAATGTATACGATTAAGCACTAATCGAGCTCTCTGTAAGCTAAAAGCAATTTTCGCTGTATGCTAAAAGCAATTAAGGCCGCTATTCACAGCGGCCTTAATTATATTTACAACAAAATCAGACGTTACGCAGGCTCTTGGAAGATAACCGTGTCTGCTTTTTCCGTGTACTGACCCATTTTATGGAAGTTCAGGTAACGGTATGTATCAGCAGCGGTTGCATTAATCTTCTCAGCGTACTCTAAGTACTCTTCTTTCGTTGGGATGCGACCTAGAATCGCGCCAACAGCAGAAAGCTCAGCAGAAGCCAGATAAACGTTCGCGCCATTACCTAAGCGGTTCGGGAAGTTACGCGTTGACGTCGACATAACCGTCGAAGCATCAGCAACACGAGCTTGGTTACCCATACATAGTGAACAGCCAGGAGTTTCGATACGTACGCCAGCACGACCGAAGATGCCGTAGTAGCCTTCTTCTGTCAGTTGGTCTTTATCCATCTTCGTTGGCGGAGCCACCCATAGGCGAGTATTTAGCGAGCCGTTAAACTCTTCTAGCATCTTACCAGCGGCACGGAAGTGGCCGATGTTGGTCATACAAGAACCGATGAACACTTCTTGAATCTCTGTGCCTTGAACGTCAGATAGAAGACGAGCATCATCTGGATCGTTTGGTGCACATAGGATTGGTTGATCGATATCAGCAAGGTCAATCTCGATAACGTGCGCGTATTCCGCATCTGAATCAGCAGACAGCAACTCAGGGTTAGCTAGCCACTCTTCCATTGCTGTAATACGACGCTCAATCGTACGAACATCACCGTAACCTTCAGCGATCATCCACTTCAGCATCACGATGTTCGAGTTCAAGTACTCAGAGATAGACTCTTCAGAAAGCTTAACGGTACAACCTGCAGCAGAACGCTCAGCAGATGCATCAGAAAGCTCAAATGCTTGCTCAACAGATAAGTGCTCAACACCTTCAATTTCTAGTACACGACCAGAGAATTCGTTGATCTTACCGGCTTTCTCTACCGTTAGTAGGCCTTGCTTGATGCCGTAAAGAGGAATGGCATGTACTAGGTCACGTAGCGTGATACCCGGTTGCATTTCACCTTTAAAGCGAACCAAGATAGATTCAGGCATATCAAGAGGCATAACGCCTGTTGCTGCAGCAAATGCTACCAAGCCAGAACCCGCAGGGAATGAAATACCTAGAGGGAAACGAGTATGCGAGTCACCACCTGTACCTACAGTATCAGGAAGAAGCATACGGTTTAGCCATGAGTGGATAACGCCATCACCCGGACGAAGTGAAACACCCGCACGATTCATGATGAAATCAGGTAGCGTATGGTGAGTGTTTACATCGACTGGTTTAGGGTATGCCGATGTGTGACAGAAAGACTGCATTACAAGGTCTGCAGAGAAACCAAGACACGCCAGATCTTTAAGCTCATCACGAGTCATAGGACCGGTCGTATCTTGAGAACCGACTGTCGTCATTTTAGGTTCACAGTACTGACCAGCACGAACACCTTCAACGCCACATGCTTTCCCAACCATCTTCTGAGCTAGCGTGTAGCCTTTATCAGATGCAGATGGATCGATTGGTTTAGCAAACAGATCCGTTTCAGCTAGACCTAGAGCGTCACGAGCACGACCCGTTAGACCACGACCGATGATCAGTGGAATACGGCCACCAGCACGCACTTCATCAAGAAGTACTTTGCTTAGCTCAAAGTTTGAGATCACAGAACCGTTCTTGTGAACAACACCTTCGTACGGGTAGATATCAATGATATCGCCCATGTTCATGTCTTGTACGTTCAGTTCAATGGGTAGTGCGCCTGAATCTTCCATTGTGTTGTAGAAGATTGGTGCAATTTTACCACCAAGACAAACACCGCCAGTACGCTTGTTTGGTACGAATGGGATATCTTCACCCATGAACCAAAGTACTGAGTTTGTTGCCGATTTACGTGAAGAACCTGTACCAACAACATCACCAACGTAAGCCAGTGGAATGCCATCTTTTTGCATTTCTTCAATTTGTTTGATTGGACCAACGCTACCCTGTTCATCAGGAGTAATGCCATCACGTTCCATCTTCAGCATCGCTTTCGCGTGTACTGGGATGTCAGGACGTGACCATGCATCAGGCGCTGGAGATAGGTCATCGGTGTTCGTTTCACCAGTGACTTTAAATACTTTTACTGTGATTTTTTCTGCTACTTTATCTTTCGCTGTAAACCATTCAGCATCAGCCCAAGATTGAAGTACTTGTTGTGCAGCAGCATTGCCAGCTTTCGCTTTCTCTTCTACGTCATAGAACGCATCGAACATCAGTAGAGTATGAGATAGCGCTTTAACAGCGATTGGAGCAAGCTCAGCATCGTCTAGTAGAGATACTAGAGATTCGATGTTGTAACCGCCTTGCATGGTACCAAGCAGTTCTGCAGCTTTTGCTTTGCTTACTAGTGGCGAAGCTACTTCACCTTTAGTGATAGCCGTAAGGAAGCCAGCTTTTACGTAAGCAGCTTCATCTACACCCGGTGGAATGCGATTTTCTAGTAGGTCAAGAATGATTTCTTCTTCACCTTGAGGTGGATTCTTCAGAAGTTCAACTAGGCCAGCTACCTGCTCAGCATCTAGTGGTTTTGGAACAACTCCTTCGGCAGCACGTTCTTCGACGTGTTTACGGTAGGCTTCAAGCACGACTTTTTTCCTCTCATTGCGGTTCACTTCTTCCCTTCATAATTGTTAGTAAAATAAAGAAGTGAACATCCTTGGAAACTTGGCTCTCCATTGCCATTTTTGTCATTCAATTTGTATTGATGAGCGGCGTCATAGAGGCCAAACTGTGGGCGGTAGAATAGCAAATTTAACGTTAAATTAAAATCTTATCATTTTGACCAACATAGCAAGTTAAGACGAAAGTCCCACTATTTTTGCCTAATTACGCACTTAAATGGCGACTCTGCGCATGATTATTTGTAGGACGTACCTACAATCAGATACACCGAATCGAAATTATCTTCGGTTCGGCCATAAGCTAAAATGATCGGCCCGATTGGAGAATCAACACCCGCGAAAACAGAACCCGCGGTGTACATTGGCGCTTCATCAATACTCAAATCATTGTTCGACCAAACACCACCATGCTCAATGGATGCGCCCACGTAGAATGGTGATTCAAAGAGTCCGAAGTCATTTTCAAACCACTTATAACGATAAGTAAGACTGGTATAAGCCAAGTTCTGACCAATCATACTGTTCCTTGGAATACCTGACAGGTTTAAGAAGCCACCAAGCTCTTTAGGATCAATAGGGAAAATCGAATTTTTGCTCTCTACAATGCCGTAATCAACCTTTCCGACTAAAGTATGTCGTTCATAACTTTTTGCAGCCATGAAATTAGCCGAAAATTCGTAAACAGTATCGCTTTCAGCCGCTAGCTCCGGGCTATCTCCAGACGTGTTGTCCTCAAAATCATCATGAGAAACAAGGTACTCAAGATCAACAAAGTAACCTTCCGTTGGCAAACTAAAATTATCTAAAGTATCGAGTCGATAACTAATAAACGCACCTATACGTGCATACGCTCCGTTACCAAAAGATGGTAGCGAAGAAACCTCAAAATCCCCATCAGTATAACGAGCACCAAATTTCAGTTCTTGCCACAAGGTAGGCTGATAGCCTAAAGCCAATTCACTAACATATTGACTATAAGTCAGTGGAACATAGTTTATAGTCGCATCTAATGTCGGCTCTCCAACCTCCCCCTCAACCACTGGCAAGTTTCTGTTTTCCTTACTGTAAACAATCGATGCAGAAGTAAACAGCTTTTGACTCGAAAAGAATGGCGAGTAAAGTTCCGCTTCAATTCGCTTGTCCGTTCCCATCTCGATATTGGTTCTTAGCTCTGCACCATGCTTATTAATATCAGTAAAGTTGGCTGAGACACCGAGCGAGTACTGACTGGTAGTCGAGAAATCATCTTCAAGAAAGAATCGAAAGTTGAGGTAGTTTGGGCCCCAAGATTTTTCGTTCACATCGACCAGCAGTTGCTCCTCGCTATCTACCGTGTCAAATTCATAAGTCACCAACTCGAATCTATCTAGCGCATAGAGGTCTTGTACTTTAGATTCAATTTCACTGGTCTTCAGAATCTCACCTGAATCAAGGTTTAAACGGTTTTCGATCAGCTTATCGGAATAGTGGGTATTGTTATTGATAACAACTCGGTCAACGACGGTCTCATCGCCGTGTTTTAGCTGTCTGCGCGCTTTTTGTTTGTCCTCGATATAATGCTGATAATCGGCATTTGAGAGCGATAGCTTAGAAAGTTCATCAGTATGCTGCTTAGCAGCTTCATAGCCCGCGAGGAAAGCCGATGGCATTTTATCAAATTCTGTCGTCTCCATTTCCCCAACATCTGGGCGCAGGAAGACATCATCGTCTGTGAGTGTTTCAGCTTGCTCTTGGGTGCTGCGTTGAACAAGATAATTAGAGAGTTGGTCAGCTGCGGCTAGAAAATT
Organism: Vibrio sp. 10N.261.51.A4; assembly: GCF_041471945.1. Taxonomy (NCBI): domain Bacteria; kingdom Pseudomonadati; phylum Pseudomonadota; class Gammaproteobacteria; order Vibrionales; family Vibrionaceae; genus Vibrio; species Vibrio sp. 10N.261.51.A4. The sequence goes on along the minus strand of NZ_JBFRPJ010000001.1, from coordinate 33,907 downwards.
CGTGAAGTCTTCTTTGCCTTTGTAATTGGTACTGATATCCACCGCAATGACAATGTCTGCACCCATCGCTCTGGCTACGTCGACGGGCATGTTATTGGTGACACCACCATCAACCAGCATTCGACCATCGAGGTCATAAGGGGGAAGCGCGCCGGGAACTGACATACTCGCCATCATGGCATCAACAAGGTGGCCATGATCGATGACCACCTCTTCAAGTTCGATAATGTCAGTTGCGACTGAACGGTATGGGATAGCAAGATGGTCGAAAGAATCGAATGAGGATAGATTACCCGTGGTCTCACGCAGAATACGCAACATATTCTGGCCTTGCACCACCCCTTTCCTTGCTTTGATTTCGCCCCAACCTAAGCCGAGATCGGTGTTCAGTTGGTAGCGGTCTTCATATTCTTTGTCACGTACGCGGCGATCACTACGGTTAACGCGATCACGATAACCGCGATTCCAATCAACCGTATAAATAAAGCTCTCGATCTCGTCTGCGCTCATCCCTGTCGCATAAAGACCACCAACGTATGAGCCCATACTGGTACCGGTAATGTAATCAACCGGGATTTGCATCTCTTCTAGAGCTTTAAGCACACCAATGTGAGCTGCACCTTTTGCCCCACCACCAGCAAGAACGACAGCAACGGTTGGCCTTTTATGAGCTTGTTCAGCCTGCTGAGATTGATCAATCTGTGTCGCGGTGGATGCAAACAGCTGAAAACTGATCACAGTACCGACAACACCTAAGCCACTCACTAACCAACGAGAAATCATTATGTTAACTGTCCTTGTCATTCTTTCTTGTTACGATTTTACCACTGAAAAAGCTTCTTTAGCCACTGTTTTGGTTGACTTTCACAGCCCTTTTTAATGTTTCCACCCTCATCCCAAAGTGGCAGTTTAACTGCACCATCACAATCAAACTCTAAAGCCCCTTCAGAAGTTCGAGTAAAGTTAGCGGTGACAATTCCTGTCGGCCAAGGCAGTAATAACTGCTCGGGTGTTCTCTGTTTGAGATAATCGGCATAAACACGTAACGCACCACTCGAACCAGTAAGCTTAGTCGGCTTATTATCATCACGTCCTAGCCAGATGGTCGTCACTTCACGGCCATCTACGCCCACGAACCAACTGTCTCGGCTGTCATTACTAGTGCCAGTTTTACCAGCTAACCCTGCCCATGCAAACTGACCTTGTAGGAAACGGCCCGTGCCTTCCGACACGCCACGTTTCATTGCATAGGTTGTAAGCCAAGCGGCTTGCTGGTCAACGCTTTGTGATACACGAGGGATCGACTGATACAGAACCTCGCCATCGTTATCAACAACTGAGCGAAGCGCAGACAAAGGTGCTATACGCCCAGAATTGGTAATGGTTTGATACATCTGCGCAACTTGGAACGGAGTCAGTGAGAACGAACCCAAAAACATCGACGGCACTGGGCGAATCTCATTTTTATCGACCCCCAGTTTTCCAATCGTATCCGAGACACTATCAATGCCTAATTGCATGCCTAAACGAACAGTAGGTACGTTGTAAGACTTAGAAAGCGCCACATACAAAGGCACATCGCCACGGAACTTACGATCGAAGTTTCTCGGGCTCCACACGCTACCTTTACTGCCTTTCAAGCTCAGTGGCGTGTCTTTCAATGTTGTCGCCAACGTGTACTTCTGAGGCTGCTCTAGTGCGGTTAAGTAAATTGCAGGCTTGACCAAAGAACCAATTGGGCGACTCGCGTTCAAGGCACGGTTAAAGCCATCGTAGCCAGTACGCTTACCACCGACCATCGCCCGGATTTCACCGGTATTTCTATCCACGGCAATAGCTGCTGCTTCCAGCTTATTACCTGCGGTTTTCGATAAATCAGGCACCTTACGAGCAATCGACTTCTCTAACTTGTCTTGAGATACCGGATCCAGAGAGGTAAAGACTCGAATCCCTTTTTTCGCCTCAAATCGATCGCCGACATACTTCTTAAGCTCAATGTTTACTTGTTGGAAATAAGCGGGCTGACGGCTAGCAATGCGTGGGTTGTCTTGAATATCCAAATCACGACTCGCCGCCTCTTCGTATTGTCGCGGAGTTAAGATGTCTTGTTGCATCAATAAGCGAAGAACCAGATCGCGTCGAGTCTTAGCACGCTCAGGATAGCGAACCGGATTGTAATACGACGGTCCTTTCACCATACCCACCAGCAGTGCTAGCTGATCGATGCGCAGCTCTTGAATAGGTTGACCAAAATACAAACGAGACGCTAAACCGAAGCCATGAATCGCTTGCCCACCATTCTGTCCAAGATAAACCTCATTTAAGTAAGCCTCTAGGATACGGTCTTTGCTGTAACGATGGTCTAAGATAAGTGCAATGTAGGCTTCACGAACCTTACGCCACAATGTACGTTCACTGGACAAGAACAGGTTTTTTGCCAACTGTTGTGTCAGCGTACTACCACCTTGTACCGTTCGCCCAGCTTTGACGTTAACGACCATTGCACGAGCGATGGCCAGTGGCGACACACCATCGTGTTGATAGAAGTTTCGGTCTTCGGTTGCCAGTAAGGCATCAACCATCACTTCTGGGAACTGATTGCGTTTTAAGAACAGGCGCTGCTCATCGTTACTTTTCTCAAGCATGCCAAGCATTTTCGGTTCAACACGCAGGTAGCCCATGTCGCCTTTCTTCTCCAGCGACTGAATGCGAGTTAATTCGTTACCATTGAAGTGCAGCATCACATGACGATCCGCTTCCGGTCCATCAACAAACTCGAACGGACGACGAATCATTTCAATCTTGGTCGAAGAAGAAGAGTATTCGCCTGGGTGACGAGGCGCGTTCACCTTACGGTAATTAAGTACATCGAGCTCATTCTTAACCTGAACCAAACTCACCGGAGTTCCCGGAGACAGGTCTAGCACTCGCGCATAAACCACGGTTGGCAAATCAAACAGCTGACCTTCAAAGCGCTGTTTGACCACAGAATCAAGATAAATACCGACGAACAACAGCAATGCCGCAAGCGCTAAGCCCGCTTTCCAAGAAATGCCCCATAGGATCTTCAACCAACCTCTTTTGCCAGATTTCTTAGCCTTAGGTTTGGTCTTTTTCGCAGCCGCTCTTGGTTTTCTTGGCTTGGCTTTGGTCGCTGGTGACTTCTTTGCTGGCGCTTTTTTAGGTGGTGCCTTTTTTGGCGTTAACATTTTGGTCATCATCATCGATTCAACTGTCGTTTGGTTTTAGTGGTTGCTACATGGTTAGCAGGGTCATCCGGCCAAGGATGTTTTGGGTAACGGCCCTTCATCTCTTTTTGTACTTCTTTGTACGCACCAGCCCAAAAGCCGGCTAAATCTTGAGTAATTTGCAGTGGTCGCTGTGCTGGAGAAAGTAGCTCAAGCACTACTTTTTTACGCCCTTGCGCGATCAATGGCGAGTCTTGTTCGCCAAAGACTTCCTGCATTCGCACTGAGATCACTGGTTCAGATTGATATTGATAACGAATGGCCTTCTTGCTGCCTGTTGGCATCAGATAGTGTGTTGGCAGCCATTGGTCGATTTCTTGATTCAAAGGCCAGCCAAGATAAGCCGACAATGCTTGCTCAATCGAAACACTAGCCAGCCCTTTTGCCGACTTAATGCCATTCAGATAGGGAGATAGCCACTCATCAAGGTGTTCAATCAAACTCGCATCGTCCATCGCTGGCCAATCATGCTCAGGCATCCAAAGTGCTGCGCAGCGCACACGCTCAACCAACTGCTTAGCCGAAGCTGTCCAATTTAAGCGATCCAGCCCGCATCGAGCGACATAATTGAGCAGCGCTTGGCTCGCCTGATTCGCATCGGGATCAGGTAAAGCTTTGGTGCTGATAATCAACTTGCCCAGAGATACACGCTGCTCAGCAACTAAACGGCCACGTTTCTCATCCCAATCGGCGTAATCGGAACGCACAAACAGTTTTGGAAATTCAGCTTCTAACTGTGCGATATCAACCGCGGTGGCTAAGAAAATCTGACTGGCTCGCCCTGTGCTGCGCATCAAATCAATCACTACGATATAGTTATTGTTCGCCAGTGGATCATCATCACGAACCTCAGCACCGTGGCCATTCGCCAAAAGGAAAGCACTGCTGGTCGCGCTTCTCACTTGTGCAATCCGGTCTGGGAAGGCAAAACAAAGCACTAATGGTAGCAATGATTCGTCAGCTTGTGACAAATCTAAGTGATGATTGAGTTTGCTCGCGAGACTTTTCGCTCGCTGCATCACAACGCTATTTTTGGAATGTTTTCTTTGCTTAAGTCGATGCAAAGAGTGTTGAATATCCGTCACATTGCGCTCCGGCTCTTCCAGCAAAGCAGCAGCAACAATCGCGACATTCAACAGAGCAGGACTACCTTGCTGCGCTTTAACCAACATGCTGGCAATACGAGGCTCTAGACCTAAACGTTGGACCTGTTTTCCTAATGCCGTAAATTGACCATTATCGTCTAACAATTCAAGAGTCTGTAAGAGTTGCTTGGCTTGCCCGATAGAAGCTTTGGGTGGAACGTCTAACCATTGCAGTTCATCAGCACTCGCAGCGCCCCATTGCGTCAATTCAGACACCAGCGAAGACAAATCAGAATGAAGAATTTCAGGTTCTGGTATAGCTGGTTGCTGCATCAGCTGCGTTTCGCTGTACAAACGAACGCACAAGCCCTCTTCAATTCGTCCCGCACGACCTGCTCGTTGTTCAGCAGAAGATTGCGAGATCTTAACTTGCTCAAGCTTAGTAATACCGGTTTTCAGATCGAACTTCGCCACACGTTCAAGCCCGGAATCAACCACCAATCGAATGCCTTCAATCGTCAAAGAAGTCTCAGCAATATTGGTCGCTAACACCACCTTTCGACGCCCTTTCTCTGATGGCGCGATCGCTTTCTGCTGTTGAGAAAAGCTGAGTTGCCCATACAGAGGACACACATCGATATCATTGGCGAATTGTTCTAGTTGAGATTCCACCTGTTTAATCGCAGAAACGCCCGGTAAAAAGGCCAGAAGTGAGCCTAACTCTTTCTCCATCAGCGAACGAATCACGTTAGCCATTTTAGGGGCTAGATATTCATTTGCACTAAGAGGCTGATAACGGAAATCGACCGGAAAGGTGCGACCTTGTGATTCAACGTATTTGGCATTCGGCAGCAAAGTTTGCAGAGCTTGTTGATCTAAAGTTGCCGACATCACTACCACTTTCAGATCGTCACGCAACGCCTCTTGGATCTCTAAGCTAAACGCCAATGCGGTATCGGCGTGAATACTGCGCTCGTGAAATTCATCAAAGATCACCATATCAACCCCTGTCAATTCAGGGTCGGTTTGGATCATTCTTGTCATGATCCCTTCAGTAACAATCTCTAAGCGAGTCGTACTGCTGCTTTTAGATTCACCACGAACTCTAAAGCCAATGCTCTCTCCCACCTTTTCTCCCAATTGGCTCGCTAAGTAAGTAGCAATATTCCTTGCAGCCAAACGCCTCGGTTCAAGCATGATGATTTTGCCTTGAACGGCGTTGGTCTTAACTAACTGTAAAGGGAAGAATGTTGACTTACCCGCACCGGGAGCGGCCTTTAGAATAAGTTGAGTGTGTGTTTCTACGCCAGCGAGCAGATCTGGCATCACAGCTTCTATGGGCAGTTGTGGCAATGGGAGAACCTTGTGGTGTAATGTTGGCAACATTGTACATAAAAACCTACCTGTCTAAATAAGTAATATGCACTTCAATCCGCCATTAGAGCCTGCGACTCTTATTAAACGCTATAAACGTTTCCTCACTGACATCCAACTTCCTGACGGTAGCGAGCGTACTATTCACTGCGCTAACACTGGAGCGATGACAGGATGTGCGACTCCTGGCAATACGGTGTGGTACTCAACCTCCGATAATGCAAAGAGAAAGTACCCAAACAGCTGGGAGATCTCAGAAACAGACAAAGGTCATCGTATTTGTGTAAATACTGCGCGGGCAAACCAGCTAGCAGTGGAAGCAATTGAAAATGGGACTATAGTTGAACTCTTAGGTTATAACGCGTTACGAACCGAAGTGAAATATGGCAGTGAGAATAGTCGCATTGATATTCTGCTTGAAGATAACGAAAAGCCGCCTTGCTATATCGAAGTGAAAAGCGTCACTTTGCTCGACGAGCTAGAAACGTCAACTAAAGGGCAAGGTTTTTTCCCTGATGCGGTCACAACCAGAGGCCAAAAACATCTGCGTGAACTCACAGAAATGGTCGAATCTGGAAATAGAGCCGTACTTTTATTCACTGTTTTACATTCAGGTATTGAAAAAGTGTCTGCGGCACACCATATAGACGCCAAATATTCGTTATTACTAAAACAAGCACAAGACGCTGGAGTTCAAGTGCTTTGCTATAAAGCAGAGCTCAGCAGTACTCAAATACAACTAAAACAAGCTGTTGAATTTATCAATAGCTAGGCAAAGATGCTGAACTAATCACATTGATTGCAAGTTTGAATAAGAGTATTTGCCACCATTCGTTCTTTCTGCTATAGATACCCGCCTTAAAATTAGCTGCTTTGCAGTTGACTAGGTGTAAATAGGAGATGCTGTATGCCAGAATCTAAGAAAAAAGCGCTAGGCATCCTAGCCATCGCAGGTGTTGAACCGTACCAAGAGAAGCCAGGTGAAGAGTACATGTCACCTGAGCAAACGGAACATTTTACAAAAATTTTAGCAGCTTGGCGCAACCAGCTCAGGGAAGAAGTTGATCGTACTGTGCACCACATGCAGGACGAAGCAGCGAATTTCCCAGACCCAGTTGACCGTGCTTCTCAAGAAGAAGAATTCAGCCTAGAGTTACGTAACCGTGACCGTGAGCGTCGTCTTATCAAAAAAATTGAGAAGACATTAGACAAGATCGAAGAAGACGATTTCGGCTTCTGTGATTCTTGCGGTATCGAGATTGGCATTCGTCGCCTTGAAGCTCGTCCAACTGCTGATCTTTGTATTGACTGTAAAACACTTGCAGAGATCAAAGAAAAACAGATGCAAGGTTAATTCTTGCAGATGTAAAGAAAGGGAGCCTTGGCTCCCTTTTTTGTTTGTTATCCAAGCGAAGTATTTCACACGCTTGATAGTAAATAGCAGCTTTAAGCCTTAGTTCTATACATCAAACCTTGTTCTATAGATTGAAGCTTAGTTCTAGGCATTAAAGCTCTTGTCAAACGTCTTAAGAATCGGCTACTGCGGTACCATTTAGATTAGGTTGTTCACTCATGAATTATATCGGGCGCTTTGCACCATCACCGTCAGGTCCTCTTCATTTTGGCTCACTTGTTGCTGCTCTTGGTAGCTACTTTCAAGCGAAATCTAACCAAGGAAAATGGTTAGTTCGTATGGAAGACCTCGACCCACCAAGAGAAATGGCCGGCGCTGCAGACCTCATTCTTAAGACGCTTGAGGCTTACCATCTATTTTGGGATGGTGAAGTCGTCTATCAAAGCCAACGTCATGACTTGTATCAAGCTCAAATCGATCAATGGGTTGCTGACAATCAAGCCTACTACTGCCAATGCACCCGCAAGCAGATAAAGGCTTTGGGCGGCTTTTACAATGGTCACTGTCGAGATGTAGGCCTAATCGATTCAGGTGAACAGGCGGTGCGCTTGTGCATGGACTTTCCAGTAGAGTCCTTTGATGATGTTCGCCACGGCACCATTCAAATCCCTAAAGCACTAGCTGTAGAAGATTTTATTATTAAACGCAGAGATGGATTGTTTGCCTATAACTTGGCCGTTGTCCTTGATGACATCGAACAAGGAGTAACAGAAGTCGTAAGAGGCGCAGATCTGATAGAACCCACCGGTCGACAAATCAGTTTGTATAAGACGCTCAAGCAAAAAACAGTGAGCTACTTGCACTTACCATTGGCAACCGATGGCTTGGGGAATAAACTGTCAAAACAGAACCATGCCACCGCGATAGATCTCGACAACCCAAAACCAACGTTACTCAACGCGATGCGATTCTTAGGTTTTGATATCCCGACGGCTCTTTGTGAGGCTTCAATGGATGAGATTTTATTGTGGGGCTGCCAGCAATGGAACGTCAGTCAGTTACCTGATAGTTTACAAAAAGAGCACTGTAATTAGCTCGAAACTCACGGCAAATAGCAAAAACGACACATAAAAATGCCATAACCAACCACTGTGGTTAAGCAGACGATGTTCTCAAATGGCTCGCGCTAAGCTATTATTAGCCGCAATTAAACTCTGCACTACCACTTTGGACTAAGAGAAAAACAAAGTTGGCGATACCTACTTTGTTCTAAACTAATGAATACAAACGACAATACCCCAAGCGAACAACGCGGATTCCACGAATTAGCTCTGAATATTTATACTCGTCAAGAGCACAATATTTCACGCAAGCAGATCAGCGACAACGCACTAAAAGTGCTATATCGCCTGAATGGTGCGGGTTTTGACGCATTTCTAGTCGGTGGTGGTGTGCGCGATATCTTATTAGGCTCTCAGCCAAAAGATTTTGATATTGCGACCAACGCAACGCCAGAGCAAATCAAACACCTCTTCAGAAACTGTCGTCTTATCGGTCGCCGTTTCCGCTTGGCACATATCATGTTTGGTCGCGACATCATTGAAGTGGCAACTTTCCGTGGTCACCACCAAGAACCATCGAAGAACGTTTCTGCACAATCGAAAGAAGGCATGCTACTTCGCGATAACGTGTACGGCAGTGTTGATGAAGATGCAGAGCGTCGTGATTTCACAATCAACGCGATGTACTACAACATTGCAGACTACAGCATCCACGATTACGCGGGTGGTGTAGAAGATTTAGAAGATAAACTGATCCGCCTGATTGGCGATCCAGAAACGCGTTACCGCGAAGACCCAGTACGTATGCTACGTGCAATGCGCTTCGCCGCTAAACTGGATTTCGACATCGAAGAAGACACGGCTGACCCGATTGAAGAGTTAGCTCACCTTCTAAGAGATATCCCAGCAGCGCGCCTTTACGAAGAGTCTCTGAAATTACTGCAATCAGGTCACGGTTTAGAAACCTACCACTTGATGCGCGAGTACAATCTATTCCAACAGATGTTCCCAGCGGTAGCGGAGCACTTCACCGAAGATTACGACTCACACACAGAGCAGATGCTTGATTTGGTTCTCGATTCAACCGACCTTCGCATCGAAGATGGTAAGCGAGTAAACCCAGCATTCATGTTCGCAGCGATGCTTTGGTACCCAATGAACAAGCTGGCAGACAAACTTGTCGCTGAACAGGGTATGGCACACTACGATGCGATCATGGAAGCGAGTAACATCATTCTAGATCAGCAAGTAAAGTCTATTGCGATTCCTCGTCGTCACACAGCAACCATTCGCGAAGTTTGGCAACTGCAACTTCGACTGCCTCGTCGCAACGGTAAACGCGCTGTTCGTCTAATGGAATTAAACAAATTCCGTGCAGGCTACGATTTCCTAGAAATGCGTGGTGAGATTGAAGGTGGCGAAACCAAAGAGTTAGCAAAATGGTGGGAGCGTTATCAGACTGCAGGTCGTAACATGCGTCAAGCAATGGCTAACGACGTTGCAGCACCATCAAAGTCAGGCCATCGTCGCCGTAAGACTTACCGAAACAAAAAGAGTAAGCAATCAGAATGATAACTGCTTACATTGCGGTCGGCAGCAACCTTGCCGACCCAGTTAGCCAAGCAAATTTGGCTATCGAAACGCTAAAAAACCTACCGCGATCAACGTTTATTGCGACCTCTCAGCTATATAGTAGCACTCCAATGGGACCGCAAAATCAACCAGACTACATCAACGCGGTAGTCGCTATCCAAACCGAATTAACGCCAATTGAACTGCTTGATTGCACTCAAAAGATCGAACTAGAGCAAGGGCGCGTCCGTAAAGACGAACGTTGGGGACCAAGAACCTTGGATCTCGACATTGTGCTATACGGCAATGAGGTGATCGATTCAGAGCGCTTAATCGTTCCTCATTATGGAATGAAAGAACGAGAGTTTGTACTCTACCCGCTTGCTGAAATCGCACCAAGTTTACAACTCCCTGATGGGACTGAGCTGACAGAACTACTGAAAATAGTAGATAAGAACGGGCTCAATGTTTGGCAACAATAGCCAAGCGCATTAAGGAAAACCAATGAAAAAAGTAACCATTAACGACCTGATCAAATGCAAACGTGAAGGCCGTAAATTTGCGACTTCGACAGCTTATGATGCGAGCTTTGCTCAATTATTCGAAAGCCAAGAAATGCCAGTTCTGCTTGTCGGTGATTCACTGGGTATGGTTTTACAAGGCCATAACGATACATTACCAGTAACCGTTGAAGACATTGCTTACCATACTCGCTCAGTGCGTGCTGGTAGCCCAAATTGTCTTCTTATGGCTGACATGCCTTTCATGAGCTACGCGACGCCAGAACAAGCTTGTGAGAGCGCAGCGACTTTGATGCGTGCTGGTGCGAACATGGTAAAAATCGAAGGCGGAAGCTGGTTGGTTGATACTGTGAAGATGCTAACAGAACGTGCAGTACCAGTATGTGCACACTTAGGCTTGACGCCCCAGTCTGTGAACATTTTTGGTGGTTACAAGATTCAAGGTCGTGACGACGAGCAAGCCGACAAAATGGTTGCTGACGCGTTAGCACTGCAAAACGCAGGCGCTCAAATCGTTCTACTTGAATGTGTGCCAGCTTCATTGGCAAAACGAATTACAGAAGCTTGTGACGTACCGGTTATCGGTATCGGCGCAGGTAATGTTACCGATGGTCAGATCTTGGTTATGCATGACATGTTCGGTATTTCTGCGAACTACATGCCGAAGTTCTCTAAGAACTTCCTAGCAGAAACAGGTGATATGCGTAAGGCAGTAGCTCTATACAAAGAAGAAGTAGAGAGCGCGCGCTTCCCTGATGAAGCTCATACAATCGCTTAGGAGTAAGTATGCAAACTTTTGCTGAAATAGCGGCTCTTCGTGAGCAGATTAAACAGTTTAAGCGTGATGGACGTACGGTTGCTTTTGTACCGACAATGGGAAACCTGCATGAAGGCCACCTGACTCTGGTAAAGAAAGCTCGTGAACTGGCCGACATCGTTGTGGTAAGCATCTTTGTAAACCCAATGCAGTTTGACCGTGCAGACGACCTAAACAACTACCCTCGAACGTTAGAAGCAGATTTAAGCAAACTAACAGGTGAAGGGGTTGAGCTAGTATTTACACCAACGCCAGAGGTGATGTACCCAGATGGATTAGACAAGCAGACGTTTGTTGAGGTTCCTGGCATATCTCACATGCTTGAAGGTGCCTCTCGTCCAGGTCACTTCCGTGGTGTATCAACCATTGTCACTAAACTGTTTAATATCGTTCAGCCAGACTTTGCATGCTTCGGCGAGAAAGACTTTCAGCAACTTGCTGTTATTCGCCAGATGACCACTGATTTAGCATTAGACATTGAAGTTGTCGGCGTTGCGACCGTTCGTGAAATGGATGGTTTGGCAATGAGCTCTCGCAATAGCAACCTAACGATTGACGAGCGCCAACGAGCGCCCGTTTTAGCGCGTACTATGCGCTGGATCAGCAGCGCTATTCGTGGTGGTCGCGATGATTACGCATCAGTGATTGAAGATGCTACTGACCAGCTACGCGCTGCAGATCTTCAACCTGACGAAATCTTCATTTGTGATGCTAAAACTCTGCAAGCGATCACTTCAGAATCAACTCAAGCAGTGATTCTAATGTCGGCTTTCCTAGGTAAGACGCGTCTTATCGATAACCAAGTTCTCGATTTGGTAACGGAAACCAAAGAAGAAGTGAAAGAAGAAACGACTGAATAGTCGGCTTCTGCTCTTAACGCAAAACAAAAAAAAGGTCGATGTTATATCGACCTTTTTCTTTACCTGTTACTTAGATGAACCAAAGGTTAGCTACGTAAGCCAATACCCTTTGTCACTAGGTAGTGTGCAATGCCATACAACAGCACGATAAACACACCTAGTACGCCAAACGACGTCACGATCCCCACATCAGACACACCCAAGAAGCCATATCTGAACGCGTTAACCATGTACACGATAGGGTTCAACTTCGATACACCTTGCCAGAATTCAGGCAATAGACTGATCGAGTAGAACACACCACCAAGGTACGTCAGCGGCGTTAAGATAAAGGTTGGGATAATAGAGATATCATCAAACGTGCGTGCGAATACCGCGTTAATCAAGCCACCCAAAGCGAATACTACCGACGTTAAAAATACCGTCGCAATGATCACGCCCCAATGGTCAACTTGTAAGTCGACAAAGAACAACGACACGAAGGTTACTATGGTACCCACTAACAATCCACGAACCACACCACCCATTACGAAGCCGGCGATAATCACGTAGTTAGGAACAGGCGCTACAAGCAGCTCTTCAATGTTCTTCTGGAACTTGGCACTAAAGAACGATGAAGCAACGTTGGAATATGAGTTGGTGATCACCGACATCATGATCAGACCGGGAACAATGTATTCCATGTAACTAAAGCCGTTCATTTCACCAATACGCGCACCAATCAGGTTACCGAAGATGATGAAGTAAAGCGTCATGGTAATCGCTGGCGGCACCAGAGTCTGCACCCAGATACGAGTAAAGCGATTGATCTCTTTGGTCAACAAACTGCAGAAAGCGGTCCAATATAGGCTGTACATATTATTTACTCCCCTCACGGACGATACTCACAAATAGCTCTTCTAGACGGTTTGCTTTGTTACGCATAGAGAGGACTTTAACCTGTTGCTCGCTCAATTGAGCAAAGATGGTATTCAAACCTAGGTTCTTGTCGATTTCGATTTCTAGCGAGCCATTGACCATCACTTGGCTATTCACGCCTTCAAGCTTAGGTTCAGTCGTGCCCTCTTCCAGATCCAGAATAAAGGTCTCAGCACTCAATTTGCCCAACAGCGCTTTCATTGTTGTGTTCTCAATCAGCTCACCGCGATTGATGATACCAATGTTGCGACACAGCATTTCTGCTTCTTCTAGGTAGTGCGTGGTCAAGATAATGGTAATGCCCTGCTTCTCATTGATCTCTTTTAGGAATTCCCACATTGAACGACGTAGTTCAATATCAACGCCTGCTGTCGGTTCATCAAGGATCAACAAATGAGGTTCATGCATCAATGCACGCGCGATCATCAAACGACGCTTCATACCACCAGACAAGTTACGCGCGCGTTCGCCACGCTTTTCCCACAGATCGAGTTGAGATAGGTACTTTTTCGCTCGCTCTTTCGCTAATGCTTTTGGCACGCCGTAATAACCCGCTTGTTGCAGCACGATCTGTTCAACGGTTTCAAACGGGTTAAAGTTAAACTCTTGAGGCACAAGGCCTAAGTTCTGCTTCGCCAATTCCAGATCGGTATCAATGTCGTAGCCGAACACTTTAACCTTGCCTGACGTTTTATTTACCAGTGAAGAGATAACACCAATGGTGGTTGATTTACCCGCACCATTGGGACCAAGTAGTGCGTAAAAGTCGCCTTTTTCTACTTGTAAACTAACGCCCTTAAGAGCCTCGAAGCCCCCAGCATAAGTTTTTCTTAATTGCTCAATTTCTAATGCATACATAGAGATAGACTGCCATTTGCTATAGATAAGATGTAGACGACCGAGCTTGAGGAAGAGAGTAATGCTTAAAACGAGCTAGCAGAAAACTAACCCAAACTTGTTAACTCGGCCATTTTGCAAACAAGTTTATCGTTGATTGACGATTAATACAAATATCGTGTGAGAGTTTCTTTCGAAAACAAATAAGCGTCTTGGCTAGGTGAAGACTAAATCAACGTTCAATAAATATAAAAATGCCGCTAAGTGATTCACTTAACGGCATTAATGATCAGTCTTGAAGTGAGCGTCTATAGCTTATTCATATTAGATTATTCATATCAGGTCATTCATATCAGCTTATTACTGAAAAATTAAACTGACTCAAATTGATGCTCATCTCTGTCGACATAGCTTGTTGCTGCCGTCAGGGCTTCATATCTGAATCGATAAGTGTTGGATTCAGGTACTAGGTCAATCACGTGGAACTTCTCTAGTTGTTGACGAGTATTCTCATTAGGACACAGCAGATACACCTCACACTGCGCATCCAATGCATCTTTAATCGCATTCTCTAGCGCTAGGCCAACAGTGACATCAATCATAGGTACATCTGTCAGGTCTAGAATCATCGCTTCATAGTCAGAGATACTTGAGTGCTGACGTGAAATCGCCTTTGAAACGCTGAATATCATCGGCCCTGATAGGTAGAAGAATAGCACCTTACCATTGGCACTATCGAGTAACTGACGTTCGCTATCAGTCAATGGGATATCGTCTTCATCATCACCATCACTGATCGCCTTAACTTGTCTGGCTTGCTCTCGGCTTAATCTTTCAATAATCAGAATATTCGAGATAAACACACCCAGTCCAACGGCAATAATCAAGTCAACAAACACAGTCAATAGCATCACGCCGTACATCACGCCCATGCCGGCATAGCTAACCTTGTGCGCGCGCTGGATAAAGCTCCAATCTAGGATATTGAAACCAACATACATCGCGATACCAGCCAGCACTGCCATAGGAATCGGTTCTGTTAAACCACCTGCAACCAATACCACGAGCGCAAGTACTAAAGCTCGAATAACACCTGAAAGCGGAGAACGCGCTCCCACCTGAATATTGGTTACAGTCCCCATAGTAGCACCCGCGCCAGGTAGTGCACCAAACAGGCCAGAGATCATATTGGCAATGCCTTGGCCACGAAGCTCTTTGTCTGAGTCATGCTCTTTACGAGTCAATGAATCTCCGATAACCGCGGTCAAAAGCGTATCAATACAACCTAATGTACCAAGCACCAAGGCATCGATAACCATAGTAGTAAACTGTTCAGCGCTGATCGTAGGGATAACGAGGGAAGGTAAACCAGCTGGGATTTCACCAATACGGCGAATAGAGTCGGTATCAAAAATAATGACGGACAAGAGCGTTACAGCCACTAACGCGACCAGTTGAGCAGGCACATACTTACGATACTTAGCGGGGAAGCCAAAAAGAATACCGAGTGTCAGAGCACCTAGAAATAGCTCGCTGATTTTAAGATTAGCCAATGTATCTGGAAGTGCAGAGAGCGTGCCCATTACACCACCGGATGGAGCGGCATGCCCTAACAATGGAGACAGCTGCAAGATAATCAGAATAACGCCAATGCCCGACATGAATCCGGAGATCACGCTATATGGCATCAAAGTGACGTATTTTCCTAGCTTTAACGTACCAAGTAATAT
This sequence comes from Vibrio sp. 10N.261.51.A4, assembly GCF_041471945.1. NCBI lineage: Bacteria > Pseudomonadati > Pseudomonadota > Gammaproteobacteria > Vibrionales > Vibrionaceae > Vibrio > Vibrio sp. 10N.261.51.A4. Next base: position 18,530 of record NZ_JBFRPJ010000001.1, on the reverse strand, counting down.
CTGGAATGCACCGGCCATCATCACGACAGTAAAGGTCATTGCCATACCCGTTTCAGGATATTTAGCAACCATACTCGTCATTACGGCAGTCATGATCACCGTCATCGGGCCGGTAGGTTCAGATATCAAACTACTCGAACCGCCAAACAATGCTGCAAATAGGCCAACCATAATGGCGCCCCACAAGCCAGCTTCAGCTCCCGCGCCAGAAGCAACACCAAATGCCAATGCTAAAGGTAACGAGATGATGGCTGTAGTTACACCGCCAAACATATCCCCTTTGAGATTGATATCCGTAAAACGACTTCCAAACAAAACACACCTTCCTGATGATGAAATGACAAACCTTATCACTTTAGCAAATGTATCAAGTATTCAGAAAGTGTTAATTCAATCACATTATTCATGTCTTATAACCGGATTATTGATAGTGGGCTAAGTTTATGATTTTCCTTACTAGAACACGTCAGATGAGTACATTTTGACGCAGTTTTTACGAGATTGAATTTGTAACATTGTGTATAGTTAAGCATCTTAATTGAGGGATGTAAGAAGCAAGATGCCAGAAATAAAACAGCTTTTTGAGAACAATTCCAAATGGTCTGAAGAAATTCGCTCTGAAAGACCTGAGTATTTTACAACGCTTGAAGAGGGTCAAAGCCCTGGTTTTCTATGGATAGGTTGTTCAGATAGCCGAGTTCCAGCCGAGCGCCTGACTGGCTTATATTCTGGAGAACTGTTTGTTCACCGAAACGTGGCCAACCAAGTGGTTCATACAGACCTAAACTGTCTATCTGTTGTTCAGTACGCAGTAGATGTGCTTAAAGTGAAACACATTATTGTCTGTGGTCACTACGGTTGTGGCGGTGTTAACGCGGCGATTGATAACCCTAAACTTGGTCTTATCAACAACTGGTTACTGCACATCCGTGACAATTACCTAAAATACCGCAAGCAAATCGAGGGGCTTCCTCGTGAGCAATGGGGTGACAAGTTATGCGAAATTAACGTCGCAGAACAGGTTTATAACCTAGGTAACTCAACCATTATGCAAAATGCGTGGGAGCGTGGCCAAGACGTTGAAATCCATGGTGTGGTTTATGGTATTGGCGATGGCAAGCTACAGGACCTTGGCGTACGTTGCTCAAGTAACGATACTTTAGAGAACAGTCACTTAGATGCATTAAACAAGATCTTAACGACGCCTCTTCTTAGTCAACAAAGCTAACCCATTCCGTCATATATACAAAAAGCCCGCATCAAGCGGGCTTTTTAATGACTTCTAAACCACAAGCGTAATGATTACTCTTGAGGTACTACCTTACCGATGTACGGTAGGTGACGATATTTTTGTGCGTAGTCGATACCAACACCAACAACAAACTCGTCTGGGATCTCAAAACCAATCCATTTTGTATCGACAGTCACTTCACGGCGAGAAGGCTTGTCTAATAGCGTACAAATTTCGATAGACTTAGGACCACGTAGGCTCAGAATCTCTTTTACTTTAGTCAGCGTGTTACCTGTATCGATAATATCCTCTACAAGTAGAACGTCTTTACCTTGGATATCATCATCAAGATCTTTCAAAATACGAACATCACGTGAGCTTTCCATGCCGTTGCCGTAGCTAGACGCGGTCATGAAATCAACTTGGTGAGTTAAATCGATAGCACGAGCAAGATCTGCCATAAAGACAAAAGATCCACGCAATAAGCCAACTAAAACTAGATCTTCACTACCATTGTAGTGTTCCGTGATCTGTTTGCCTAGTTCGTTCACTCGATCCTGAACTTCTTGCTCAGAGATCATGACTTCAACTGTATGCTTCATACTGCTCTCATTCTATTTGGTGATTGCGACGAATGTTGACAGTTTCGTCAGTTGTGTCGCTCAATTTTGTGCGTAAGTCTAGCACTGCTCAAATACCCACACCACCTTATGGTTCGAATTTACTGTCAGATTCTCAACGAAATGTGCGCTGGTGCCTTATCCAATACTCGTCTCCTTTCACATCAATGCTGATCACGCTTTATGTATCAAGTTTGATGTAACTGTCTATAAAACAAGCTGAAAGGATTGACCATTCGCATATGCACCATTACACTCATCTTGGCTTAAATAATAATAAAATCATTAATATAAAAATTTCGTTGGCAAGGAAAATAAAATGGACTCAATATCTAAGAGACCTAGAACTAGGCTTTCACCTTTAAAAAGAAAACTTCAATTGATGGAAATCGCTCTTGAGGTATTCTCTCGCCGCGGTATCGGTCGTGGTGGACACGCTGATATTGCAGACATCGCTCAGGTGTCTGTCGCAACTGTATTTAACTACTTCCCTACCCGTGAAGATCTGGTTGATGAAGTACTAAATCACGTTGTACGCCAATTCTCTAACTTCCTTTCAGACAATATCGATCTGGATATTCACGCAAAACAAAACCTACATAATATTGCGACTGAAATGGTGACGTTAGTGGCTCAAGATAGCCATTGGTTAAATGTGTGGTTCGAATGGAGCGCTTCGACTCGTGATGAAGTATGGCCGCTATTCGTAACAACGAACCGCACTAACCAAATGTTAGTACAAAACATGTTTAGCAAAGCGATTGAACGTGGCGAAGTTTGTGACGATCACGATCCTAAACATCTAGCCAATCTATTCCACGGCATTTGCTACTCGCTATTCATCCAAGCAAAACGTGTAGAAACGCCAGAAGAGCTTTCAAGCTTAACGGATAGCTACTTGAACATGCTGTGCATTTATAAGTAGATTCGAGTAAATAATTTAAGGGTTGGCCTAATGGGCCAACCCTTTTTTGTAGAATGGAATGTCTCTTCGCATCCCGAAGCGCAGCGTACTCGCATCTCGGAGTGAAACGTTCCTGCTCTTTTCTTCAGACATAAAAAAACCGCTGACGAATCAGCGGCTTTTAAAAACATTAGCGAGTGGCTAAAGAAGGATTACTTCTTCTTTTTCACTGCTTTCTTGTTTGGAAGGTCAGTGATTGAACCTTCGAATACTTCCGCAGCTAGACCAACAGACTCGTGTAGAGTTGGGTGAGCGTGGATAGTAAGTGCGATATCTTCTGCATCACAACCCATTTCGATCGCTAGGCCGATTTCGCCAAGAAGTTCACCACCGTTAGTACCAACAACAGCACCACCGATTACGCGATGAGTATCTTTATCGAAGATCATCTTAGTCACGCCGTCTGCACAGTCAGAAGCGATTGCACGACCAGAAGCAGCCCAAGGGAAAGTAGCAACTTCGTAATTGATGCCTTCAGCTTTCGCTTCTTTCTCAGTCTTACCTACCCAAGCAACTTCTGGCTCAGTGTACGCAATTGATGGGATTACTTTAGGGTCGAAGTAGTGCTTCTTACCAGAGATAACTTCAGCAGCTACGTGACCTTCATGCACACCTTTGTGAGCAAGCATTGGTTGACCAACAACATCACCGATCGCGTGGATGTGAGGAACGTTAGTACGCATTTGCTTATCAACATTGATGAAACCACGCTCATCAACTTCGATACCCGCTTTTTCAGCGTCGATAAGTGCACCGTTTGGAACACGACCGATAGCAACAAGAACAGCATCGTAGCGTTCAGCTTCAGCTGGTGCTTTTTTGCCTTCCATTGAAACGTAGATACCGTCTTCTTTTGCTTCAACAGCAGTCACTTTAGTTTCAAGCATTAGCTTGAACTTGTTCTTAATGCGCTTAGTGAAAACTTTAACGATGTCTTTATCCGCAGCAGGGATAACTTGATCGAACATCTCTACAACTTCAACTTTAGAACCTAGAGAGTGGTAAACCGTACCCATCTCAAGACCGATGATACCGCCGCCCATGATAAGCAGTTTTTCAGGTACTTCGTTTAGTTCTAGTGCATCCGTAGAATCCCAAATACGTGGGTCTTCATGTGGGATGAAAGGAAGTTTGATTGGGCGAGAACCCGCAGCAATGATTGCGTTGTCGAAGTTAACAGTTGTTGCTTCGCCTTCGCCTTCAACAAGAATGCTGTTAGGACCAGTGAACTTACCGAAACCGTTAACAACAGTAACGTTACGCATCTTAGCCATACCGCCAAGACCGCCAGTTAGTTGATCAACTACTTTTTCTTTCCAGATACGGATCTTGTTGATGTCCGTTTGTGGCTCGCCGAATACAACGCCGTGCTCTGCCATCGCTTTAGCTTCTTCGATTACTTTAGAAACGTGAAGAAGTGCTTTTGATGGAATACAACCAACGTTTAGACATACACCACCAAGAGTGCTGTAACGTTCAACTAGTACTGTTTCTAGACCTAAATCCGCACAACGGAATGCCGCTGAGTAACCAGCAGGACCTGAACCAAGTACAACAACTTGGGCTTTAATTTCTTTGCTCATTGTGACCTCTTGTAGTCATTATCCCTAACAGGCTGAGTAGATGTTCTTAAAATTATTGGGCTTTCAAACAGGAAACATTTTACAGAGATGTTAACAGTGTGAAAGTAGCTTTAAGTTAGCCTGTGAGCTAGACAACAATTCCCCATCAGATTATGAGAAATGCAGGAAACTGTTGTCTAAAAATAGTCTTTATATAAAGAATTAAGGTGACCCGAAAGTCACCTTAATAATTACTTTCTCAATTACAGTACTAGACGACGAATGTCAGATAGTGCGCTGTTTAGGAAAGTAATGAAGCGTGCACCTTCAGCACCATCGATCACACGGTGGTCGTATGATAGAGACAGTGGAAGCTGTAGACGTGGTTGGAACTCTTTACCATTCCAAACTGGCTTAATTTCAGACTTAGATACACCTAGGATACCTACTTCTGGAGCATTTACGATTGGAGTAAATGCAGTGCCGCCAATACCACCAAGGCTAGAGATTGTGAAACAACCGCCTTGCATGTCTGCCGCTGTTAGCTTACCAGAACGTGCTTTCTTAGAAACAGCCATTAGCTCTTCAGATAGCTCGTAAATGCCTTTCTTGTTCACGTCTTTGAAGACAGGAACAACTAGACCGTTTGGTGTATCAACAGCGATACCCACGTTTACGTACTTCTTAAGAATGATGCTTTCGCCATCTTCAGAAAGAGAAGAGTTAAACGCTGGGAATGCTTCTAGCGCTTTAGCAACAGCTTTCATGATGAACACAAGTGGAGTGATCTTCATGCCAGTGTCTTTCTTCGCTTCGATTGCGTTCTGTTCTTTACGGAATGCTTCTAGCTCAGTGATGTCTGCGTTGTCCCATTGTGTAACGTGAGGGATCATTACCCAGTTACGGTGCAGGTTAGCACCAGAGATCTTCTTAATCTTAGAAAGCTTCTGAACTTCAGTTTCGCCGAACTTGCTGAAGTCAACTTTTGGCCATGGTAGTAGACCAAGAGCAGAACCGTCGCCGCCTTTGCCAGATGCAGCTGCACCAGACTCAAGACGCTTAAGTGCATCTTTAACGTAAGACTGAACGTCTTCTTTAAGGATACGGCTCTTACGACCAGTACCTTTAACCTTAGAAAGGTTAACGCCAAATTCACGAGCTAGACGACGAACTACTGGAGAAGCGTGCGCGTAGTCACCGTTCTCTTGGAAGTCGCCAGCTGCTGCAGGTGCTTCTGCTTTAGGAGCAGGTGCCGCCGCTGGAGCTGCTGCTTGTGCAGGTGCTGCAACAGGAGCAGGAGCTGCGCCTTCAACCGGAGTGCCGGCCACGACGAAAGTCATGATTAGAGAGCCAGTTGACACTTTGTCGCCAGCTGCAATCTTGATCTCTTTTACTGTACCAGCGAATGGTGCAGGAACTTCCATTGAAGCTTTGTCGCCTTCAACAGTAATTAGAGATTGCTCTTCTTCTACTGTATCACCAACCGCTACCATGATTTCAGTAACTTCTACTTCATCACCACCGATATCAGGAACGTTTACTTCTTTCTCAGCAGATGCTGCTGGAGCAGCTGCAACTGGTGCTGCCGCCGCAGGAGCCGGAGCTGCTGCAGGTGCTGAACCAGCCACTTCGAATACCATTACTAGAGAACCAGTAGAAACTGAATCACCAGAAGCGATCTTGATTTCTTTAACGATACCAGCGAATGGTGCAGGAACTTCCATAGAAGCCTTGTCGCCTTCAACAGTAAGAAGAGATTGCTCTTCTTCTACTGCATCACCGATTGCAACCATGATTTCAGTTACTTCAACTTCATCACCGCCGATGTCTGGTACGTGAACTTCTTTAAGCTCAGCCGCCGCTGCAGGAGCTGCAGCAACTGGTGCCGCCGCTTCAACTGCTGGCGCAGCCGGTGCTGCAGCAGCACCTTCCGCTTCGAAGATCATGATAAGAGAACCAGTAGAAACTGAATCGCCTTCAGCTACTTTGATTTCTTTAACGATACCCGCTTGAGACGCTGGAACTTCCATTGAAGCTTTGTCGCCTTCAACAGTGATCAGTGACTGCTCTTCTTCAACCTTGTCACCAACGTTTACAAGAATCTCAGTTACTTCAACCTCGTCAGCACCGATGTCTGGTACATTAATTTCGATTGTCATTGTATTTACCTACCTTAATGCCAGTCTTATGCGTATTGCGGGTTAGTTTTTTCAGTGTCGATATCGAACTTAGCAATTGCTTCAACAACTACTGATTTCTCGATGTCACCACGTTTAGCCAGTTCAGTTAGAGCTGCAACTACGATGTAGCCAGCGTTCACTTCGAAGTGACGACGTAGGTTTGCACGGCTGTCAGAACGGCCGAAACCATCTGTACCAAGTACTTTGTAAGACTCAGTTGGCATGTACGCACGTACTTGCTCAGCGTAGTTCTTCATGTAGTCAGTCACTGCGATTGCAGGTTCTTTACCAAGAACAGTCGTGATGTACGGTACTTTCTCTTCAGCTTCTGGATGAAGCATGTTGTCACGCTCTACCGCTTGGCCGTCACGAGTTAGTTCGTTGAACGACGTTACTGAGAATACGTCAGATGCTACGCCGTACTCTTCGCTTAGAATTTCAGCCGCTTTACGCGCTTCGTTCATGATAGTACCAGAGCTCATTAGTTGAACTTTGCCCTTAGCACCAGCGTGAGATTCAAGCTTGTAGATACCTTTACGGATGCCTTCTTCAGCGCCTTCTGGCATTGCTGGCATTGCGTAGTTCTCGTTCATTACTGTTAGGTAGTAGTAAACGTTCTCTTGCTCAGGACCGTACATGCGACGGATACCGTCTTGCATGATTACCGCTAGCTCGTAAGCGAACGTTGGGTCGTAAGAGATACAGTTAGGGATAGTGTTCGCTTGGATGTGCGAGTGACCATCTTCGTGCTGTAGACCTTCACCGTTCAGTGTTGTACGACCTGCAGTAGCACCTAGTAGGAAGCCACGAGCTTGTTGGTCGCCTGCTAGCCATGCCATGTCACCAATACGTTGGAAACCGAACATTGAGTAGTAGATGTAGAACGGGATCATCGGTAGATCGTTTGTGCTGTATGAAGTTGCAGCAGCAACCCATGAAGCCATAGAACCTAGTTCGTTGATACCTTCTTGAAGAACTTGACCAGACGTTGCTTCTTTGTAGTAAGAAACGATGCCTTTATCTTCAGGTGTGTATTCTTGACCGTGTGGGTTGTAGATACCAACCTGACGGAATAGACCTTCCATACCGAATGTACGAGCTTCATCACAGATGATAGGAACGATGTTCTTACCAATGTTCTTATCTTTAAGAAGGATGTTTAGCGTACGTACATAAGCCATAGTTGTAGAGATATCACGCTTCTGTTCACCTAGTAGAGGTGCGAATGCGTCTAGCTCAGGAACCTTGAACTCTTGAGTAAACTTAGGAAGACGTGCAGGTGTGTAACCGTGTAGAGCGTTACGACGAGCGTGCATGTATTCGTACTCAGGCGTACCTTCTTCCAGTTTCAGGTAAGGAAGTTCAGCGATCTTCTCATCTGAAAGGATGTCTTCTAGGCCTAGGCGATCACGTAGGTGTTGAACATGAGTCATGTCCATTTTCTTAACACCGTGTGCAATGTTCTTACCTTCAGCTGCATCACCCATGCCGTAACCTTTAACAGTCTTAGCTAGGATTACAGTTGGCTTACCGTTTGTCTCTTTTGCATTGTTGAATGCAGCAAACAGTTTAGAAGAATCGTGACCACCACGCTTAAGAGCGAAGATTTCGTCATCAGTCATGTCTGCAACTAGTGCAGCTGTTTCTGGGTACTTACCAAAGAAGTGCTCACGTACGTATGCGCCATCTTTAGATTTGAATGTCTGGTAGTCACCATCGATAGTTTCGTTCATTAGTTGAAGAAGCTTACCAGTCGTGTCTTTAGCCAGTAGAGAATCCCAGTTGCTACCCCAGATAACTTTAACAACGTTCCAACCTGCGCCTTTAAATAGGCCTTCAAGTTCTTGGATGATGCTGCCGTTACCCATTACAGGGCCGTCTAGACGCTGTAGGTTACAGTTGATTAGGAAACATAGGTTGTCTAGCTTCTCACGCGCAGCGAAAGAGATAGCACCACGTGATTCTGGCTCATCCATCTCACCGTCACCTAGGAACGCGTATACGCGTTGCGCTGAAGTTTCTTTCAGGCCACGGCCGTCAAGGTACTTAAGGAAGCGCGCTTGGTAGATAGCAGAGATAGGGCCAAGACCCATAGATACTGTCGGGAACTGCCAGAACTCAGGCATCAGTTTCGGGTGCGGGTAAGAAGGGATACCTTTACCATCAACTTCTTGACGGAAGTTATCTAGCTGTTCTTCAGTTAGACGACCTTCAACGAATGCACGAGAGTAGATACCAGGAGAGATGTGACCTTGGTAGTAAACTAGATCGCCACCGTCTGTCTCGTTTGGAGCACGGAAGAAGTGGTTGAAACATACTTCGTAGAACGCTGCTGCTGACTGGTAAGAAGCCATGTGACCACCAAGGTCTAGGTCTTTCTTAGAAGCACGCAATACGATCATGATTGCGTTCCAGCGAATAATCGAACGAATACGACGCTCAAGAGTTACGTCACCAGGGTAAGCTGGCTCTTGTGCTGCTGGAATTGTGTTGATGTAGTTTGTGTTGATGCCTGTAGCCATATCAACACCATCTAAACGCGCTTTATCTAGAACTTGTTCTAGTAAAAACTGTGCACGTTCTACACCTTCTTCACGTACTACTGACTCAAGAGCTTCTAACCAATCTTGAGTTTCCAGAGCATCAACGTCATGCTTCATGTCAGACATGGCGATCTATCCTTTTTGTTAGTTGGATTCTACTAAACACGTAAATAGCCGAAGTATTACGGCTATTTACCCTGTTGAATTCGACGTAAAGAACGTTCGCGGCGCGACTCTTCTTTGGTCAAATCCATCAATGTTTCTTCGATGTAAGCTAAATGAGAGTGTGACATTTCACGTGCCTGTTCTGGCTGTCCTGAAACGATCGCATCCACAATGTTAGCTCGATGTATACTCACTTTCTCCACAACGTCTTTACGACGATGCAACAGCTTTAAATTCTCTAAGACGTTTTGTTCGAGTAACGGAGCCAAGCTACGAACAATGTGCAATAACACCACATTGTGCGCTGCCTCTGTTAAAGCAATAAGAAAAGCCATCACCGCTGCAGATTCGGCTTCAATATCACCCTTTTCTTGCGCGCCGTGAATTTTTTCTTGGCAGGCTTGAATACGAGCAAAGTCTTCATCGGTTCCACGCAATGCCGCGAAGTAAGCCGAAATCCCTTCCATCGCATGACGCGATTCCAACAAGTCTAGTTGGGTTTCAGAATGGGACGACAACAAATTAAGCAAAGGATCTGAAAAGCTTTTCCAGATATTTTCGCTAACAAACGTACCTCCACCTTGACGGCGAGTAAGCAAGCGTTTTGCTTCTAAACGTTGTATCGCTTCTCGGATCGAAGGACGAGACACATCGAACTGTTTCGCCAGTTCGCGCTCAGGCGGCAGCTGCTGCCCTGGAGCCAGTGTTCCTTCCACTATCAACCTTTCTAACTCTTGTTCGATAACATCGGAGAGTTTTGGCTGACGAATCCTTTGATAAGCCATAGTTTGTTGTTCTTCTTTTTCTTCGCTGACAATTGGTAATACCAATTTTAAGTTGGGCAGAAATTAACATAATTAAAACGCCACTGTCCAGCCTAAAATTGACCTGCATCATAGAATACAGCGTGAATTAACCATGATTTAACAAATGAAATTTAAAACAGCAACCAAATTGGTCTTACCATTTACAGGGGTAATACTTTTGGGGAGTGTTCTTGCTAGAAAGTTTCAGGATAAAAATGAATTGTTTCAGAAAGATTAGTGTCACTCGTTTAAAAATCGAACCAAGCGCACATTTAGGGTGGAAATTCTGTTCATAAGTTTTAATAAATGAGTGTTTGATAAGTTCGTCACACTCTCAATTTATTGATGCGCTTCTCTCCACCACTTTCTTTACATCGCAACAACAAAAATTCACAAGTCATTATGCCAGGCGTTGACTATTCAACGCCCACCAGCGGTAAGCCCATCGTCAAAAACTGAGGCTTAAGCTTTGAGATTTTTTTTAAACTTCTGCCAATCAAACACCAAGCCAGGGTCAGTTTTACGCAAAGGCGCTATATATTGATGGCCAGTGATACGCTCACTGGTGATTTGAGGAAACGTCGATACGAGCGTTTCTGTTAATTGGCTAAGCGCTTGATACTGCTGCTCGCTATAAGCTACAAAGTCACTACCTTCCAGTTCAATACCAATAGAGTAATCATTGCACCTTTCACGCCCTGCAAAACTCGACTGGCCAGCATGCCAAGCTCGGTCTAAGAAAGAAACGAACTGCACCACTTCCCCATCGCGACGAATCAAACAGTGCGCCGACACGCCCATTTGGTGAATCACCTTAAAAAACGGGTGTTCCTTCGGGTCGAGTTTGCCCGTAAAAAACAGTTCTATGTAAGGCCCACCAAATTGACCCGGAGGCAAGCTAATGTTGTGAACCACCAGCAGAGAAATATCGTCGGCACTCGGTCGAGCATCAAAATACGGAGAAGGAACATGCCGAGCGTTGTCGTACCATCCGTTGGAGCTGATCGTCATCTTGGTCTCACTTTCTTTTCTGCTAGCACAATAAGATGTGACCTTGCCCATAGAGCAGTCGCGCTAGCCTCTTTAATTTGAAGTTAAGCAAGAGTATCATTCCATTCCCACTCCCTTTCAAGATTAGATTTGCGATGAAAAACACACATAACAGCCACCAACGCCTTGACTACTTAAAAGAGCAACTGCCTCTAGAGATCACTCGTGCAGTAGCCGAGACTATCAAAGAAGACCTAGGTGGCACGTTAGATCCAGCGGCTGACATCACGGCAAGTCTAATCCCTGCAGACGCAATCAACAGTGCAACTATTATTACCCGTGAGCACGGCGTGTTCTGCGGTAAAGCTTGGGCAGATGAAGTGTTTAAGCAATTGGGCGGTGAAGTGACTATCGAGTGGAATGTAGAAGATGGCGACAAGGTTGAACCAAACCAAACGCTTTGCACGCTAACTGGCCCAGCACGCGCGCTATTAACGGGTGAGCGCAATGCAATGAATTTCATTCAAACGCTATCTGGTTGTGCGACTACGACGGCTATCTACGCAGACAAAATTAAACACACAGAGTGCCGCCTGTTAGATACGCGTAAAACGATACCTGGCCTGCGCAGCGCACTAAAATACGCAGTCGCTTGTGGCGGCGGTTTCAACCACCGTATTGGGGTTTTCGATGCTTACCTAATCAAAGAAAACCACATCATCGCTTGTGGTGGCATTGAGAAGGCTATCTCTACAGCAAAAGAGCTGAACCCAGGTAAGCCTGTGGAAGTTGAAACCGAAAGCCTAGAAGAGCTAGAGCAAGCGATCAACGCTGGCGCAGACATCATCATGTTAGACAACTTCACCACAGACATGATGCGTGAAGCCGTGAAAATCAACGCAGGACGTGCTGCGCTAGAAAACTCTGGTAACGTAACTTTAGATACCATTGCAGAGTTCGCTGAAACGGGTGTTGATTACATTTCGGTAGGCGCGCTAACTAAGCACCTAAAAGCAATGGATCTATCAATGAGATTCAAAGCGTAATTGACTGAATAATAAATAATTTCTGTAAAGGTACTGTTAATAACGGTGCCTTTTTTATTGCCTGAATTATCAATATTTCAAGCAGTTATTTAAGCTGATCGCATAATTTTGCCTGCTATATGAAACACTACACCAATAAATACCAAACCGCTCGCGACCGCACCTGAACACCATTCCACTACCCCATCTCAACTTCTATTCTTTCCATCAACCAGTGCTTGCGCTGAAACAAACTAAACAATGGAATAGAACAATGAATAACAAGAACAAAAGAACGAACCAGAAAGGCTTTACGCTGATTGAATTGATGATCGTGGTGGCCGTGATTGGAGTATTGGCCGCGATTGCCATTCCTCAATATCAAAAATATGTAGCAAAAAGTGAGGCCGCTTCTGCATTAGCCACCTTAACAGGTCTAAAAACCAACGCTGAGGCTTATACCGTAGAAAATGGTGTATTCCCAGACGCAACAAAGAGTAGTGCTATGGGAACCCCAACATCAGAGATGGGCAATATTGCCTTTGCAAATACTACCTCTTCAGCTGCGGGAACAATTAAATTCGAGTTTAACGGAACAGTAAGTCCTGACCTTAAAGGTCAAAGTATTTTATTGGCGCGAGAAACAAATGGTACATGGAAGTGCAAATCATCTGCAGATATTGTCAATAAAGCGGTTTATCCAAAAGGATGTAGCGCAGCACAGTAATCTTTATGCTAACCAACCTCCCAACCGTTCTCCGTCAGGCTAATTTACTTAGCCTGACTCAGGAGCAAGCCGTTGCGGAACATATACATGCTTCAGGTGTATCTACACCTGAAGCTTTGCTCGTTCTTGATTTCTTCAGCGGCGATTCCTTAGCTAGCAATATCAAAACCATTTTCGGTTTACCGTTAGTACAACTGGCCAGTACTGACTACGAAACCTTGTGTGACCAATTAGGGCTTCGTGAACTGATTACTAAATATCGTGCTATCCCGATTTCAGTTTCTAGTTCTACTCTTACGCTCGCCTCAGCCGACCCGACCGATTTACAAGCGGAAGATGATTTCCGATTCGCGACGGGATTGCAGATCGAGTTAGTTGTCGCTAATTACTCTGAATTAGAAGGCGCTATACGCAAGCTGTATGGCCGTTCTATTTCAGGGCAAGATTCCAAACGCAAAGAGATAACTCAAGACGAACTCGCCAATCTTGTTGAGGTTTCTGACGATGAGATAGCGTCGATTGAAGATCTCAGCCAAGACGATTCCCCTGTCAGCCGCTTTATCAATCAAATACTGGTCGATGCGGTGCGTAAGGGCGCATCAGATATCCACTTTGAACCTTACGAAGAAAACTACCGCGTACGTCTACGTTGCGATGGCATCCTTGTCGAAATTCAACAGCCCGCTTCTCACTTAAGTCGTCGTCTATCGGCGCGCTTGAAGATCCTCGCCAAACTCGATATCGCCGAGCGTCGCTTACCTCAAGATGGTCGTATTAAATTACGTTTAAACGACGAACTGGCGATTGATATGCGTGTATCAACTTTGCCGACCTTGTGGGGTGAAAAGATCGTTCTTCGACTGCTTGATAGCAGCGCGGCCAATCTAGATATCGATAAGTTAGGTTACAGCGAAGATCAAAAAGCACTCTACCTCAATGCCCTGAAACGCCCACAAGGGATGATCTTAATGACAGGCCCAACCGGCAGCGGAAAAACCGTCTCCCTATATACTGGCCTTCGAGTGCTCAACACAACTGAACGCAACATATCAACAGCCGAAGATCCGGTGGAAATTAACCTATGTGGTATCAATCAGGTACAAGTGACGCCTAAGATCGGCTTTGGATTTGCGGAAGCTCTGCGATCATTTTTACGACAAGACCCTGATGTGGTGATGGTTGGAGAGATCCGCGACTTGGAAACCGCAGAAATCGCGATCAAAGCATCGCAAACCGGTCACTTAGTACTTTCGACACTGCACACGAATTCCGCCGCAGAAACCGTCACCCGACTCGCACATATGGGTATAGAACCCTTTAACCTCGCTTCATCATTGAGTTTGATTATCGCCCAACGACTGGCAAGACGATTATGCAACCACTGCAAAGAAAATGACGACTCGCCAGACATATTCCTGCGTCACTCCATTCCTAACAGCCAAACCATCTACAAAGCGAGTCCTAAAGGTTGCAATGAGTGTAACCAGGGTTATTCGGGGCGAGTGGGTATCTATGAAGTGATGCCGTTTAGCGATCAACTGAAAAGCAGCCTGATCGACAAACCGAACGCGTTGGCCATTGAAAACTTGGCTCGCCGAGAAGGCATGAGAACTCTGCAAGAGTCGGGGCTAGATAAATTGCTTGAAGGCACCACCAGCTATCAAGAGCTGCAACGTGTTCTGTACATATAAACCAATGGAGCACCAATGAGTAGCAAGTCCAAACAATCACAATTAAAAAGCTATCACTGGAAAGGCATTAACAGCTCAGGCAAGAAAGTGTCTGGGCAAACGTTAGCGCTCACCGAATTGGAAGTACGAGAAAAGCTCAAAGAACAGCATATTCAGATTAAGAAAATCAAAAAGAAAAGTATTTCAGCCGTCACTCGTTTAACCCATAGAGTAAAAGCCAAAGACATCACTATTTTGACTCGGCAGCTTGCTACCATGCTGGCCACTGGTGTGCCTATCGTACAAGCCATCAAGTTGGTGTCGGACAATCACCGCAAAGCTGAAATGAAATCGATTCTATCGCATATCTGCAAAGGTGTAGAAGCCGGAACGCCAATCTCAAAAGCAATGCGAACCGCAAGCCGTCACTTTGATGACCTATACACTGATTTGGTCGCCACAGGCGAGCTCTCCGGTAACCTAGCACAAGTGTTCGAACGTTTGGCGACCTATAGAGAAAAGAGCGAGCAGTTAAAGTCCAAAGTCGTCAAAGCACTCATCTACCCCGCGATGGTGGTCACCGTTGCACTGACCGTTTCTTATTTAATGCTGACCATGGTGATTCCAGAGTTTGAGTCGATGTTTTCAGGCTTTGGCGCCGACCTGCCTTGGTTCACCCAACAAGTACTCTACCTTTCCCATTGGATGCAGGCTTATAGCTTCTATACGGCGGTAGGCATCGGGCTTGTTTTCCTGATTATGTACCAACTGTGTCAGCGTTCCCACTCGATCAAACTGTCTGTTAGTCGGCTAGGATTACGCTTTCCTGTTCTTGGTGGCGTATTAGCCAAAGCCTCTATTGCCAAATTCAGCCGAACCTTATCAACTAGCTTTAGTTCTGGCATTCCGATTTTAATGAGCCTTAAAACCACAGCCAAAACCGCAGGCAACCTGCATTATGAATCGGCCATCATTGAGGTTCACCGAGAAACGGCTGCTGGCATGCCAATGTATATCGCAATGCGCAATACCAACGCCTTTCCTGAAATGGTGTTACAGATGGTGATGATCGGTGAAGAGTCAGGAAACCTTGATGATATGCTCAATAAAGTAGCCTCCATTTACGAGTTTGAAGTCGACAACACAGTCGACAATTTGGGCAAAATTCTAGAGCCACTGATCATCGTGTTTTTAGGTACTGTTGTTGGTGGGCTTGTTGTCGCAATGTACTTACCGATCTTTAATCTTATGAGTGTGTTAGGATAGTTAAAAGCAACTAAACACCCATGAGCAGCAATCTCTGCTCACCTTGATTAAGTGGTAAAGGACACTATGGAAGTATTTCACTACTATCCTTGGCTATTCCCCGTATTAGCTTTCATTTTTAGCCTTCTTATCGGCAGCTTCCTCAACGTAGTCATACACCGTTTACCGATTATGATGGAACGCGAATGGCAACAAGAGTGCTCGGAGTATTTCTCTCAATATAAAATTCCAGCGCCAGAGGGGAAGTTTAATCTCAGTATTCCTCGTTCAACCTGCCCGAAATGCAAAACCCAATTAAGAATCGTCGACAATATCCCAGTCTTAAGCTGGTTGTTCTTAAAGGGTAAGTGCCATAGCTGTGCTAATCCAATCAGTGCTCGCTACCCTTTGGTCGAACTGCTTACCGCAATACTTTGCACAATGGTTGCTAGCCACTTTGGTTTCAGTTACTACGCCATTGCTTTGATTTTTTTCACCTTCGCACTGATTACCGCGACCTTTATCGATCTCGATACCATGCTACTGCCCGATCAAATCACCTTGCCTTTAGTATGGTCCGGTATCGCTTTAGCATTGTTTAATATCAGCCCAGTATCGCTGCAAGATTCTGTGGTTGGCGCAATGGCTGGCTACCTGGCTCTGTGGTCTGTTTATTGGTTGTTCAAACTACTGACAGGCAAAGAAGGCATGGGTTACGGTGACTTCAAACTCCTGGCTGCGCTTGGCGCATGGCTTGGTTGGCAGCACCTACCGATGATCATCCTTTTATCTTCGCTTGTTGGCCTTGTGTTTGGTTTGATTCAACTTCGCTTGAAACAGCAAGGCATCGATAAAGCCTTTCCATTTGGGCCCTACCTTGCGATTGCGGGTTGGGTAAGCTTGATGTGGGGTAACGACATCATGGGTTGGTATTTCACTTCTGTACTAGGAATTTAACCATGGCAATCATTATCGGATTAAGCGGTGGTATCGCCAGTGGCAAAACTACGGTCGCTAACCTGTTCAATGAGCATTTTAATATAGATATTGTTGATGCTGATATCGTGGCACGTGAAGTGGTTGCGCTGGGCAGTGTCGGCTTAAAACAGATTACAGAACACTTTGGTGAGTCTATCTTGCTTGACGATGGAACACTCAACCGAAGTAGGCTGCGTGAGCTGATCTTCTCAGATCCTAAAGAAAAGCAGTGGCTCAATGATCTTCTTCATCCCATGATCCGTGACAAAATTGACAGTGACCTGTCTAAAATCACATCCCCGTATGGTTTATTAGTTGCACCGCTATTGGTGGAAAACCAAATGCAAGGCATGGCCGATCGCGTATTAATTGTTGATGTGCCAGCAGAAGTTCAAATAGAACGTACGATGAGTCGTGACAATGTTTCTAGGGAACAAGTTGCATCAATTTTAAAATCACAGGCTTCAAGAGAACAACGCTTAGCAGTTGCAGATGACGTGATTAAAAACCATACTAAAAACCAAGAACTTTTGCCTCAAATCACAGATTTACATCAAAAGTATCTGGCAATCAGTACAGTAGATGGGTCAGAATAGAACTATGTTGAATGAAGGTTTGCTTGATGATCACCCATAAATTTGAACATCCTCTAAATGAGAAAACAAGAATCTACTTAAGAGTTGAATCGCTCTTGAGGCAGCTACACTTGTCTTCTACATTTTCCGATGCTCAACAGTATCAACTCTTTTTCCGTTCCATCTTTGATCTGATTGAAATCTTCGAACAGATCCAACTCAAGAGCGAACTCGCAAAAGATATTGAGAAGCAACGTGTAACCTACAAAAGCTGGTTGGATGTTGAAGGTGTCGATCAAGAGATGCTGACATCACTACTTAATGACATTGGTAACATCTATCGTGACCTGATGCAGGCAGAACGTTTTGGCCAGTCACTTAAAGAAGACCGCTTCCTAAGTGCAATTCGCCAACGCTTTAATCTTCCAGGTGGTTCATGCTGCTTTGATCTGCCCGCACTGCATTATTGGCTGCACCTTCCTCTCGATAAGAGAATGCGAGATGCCAAAGCTTGGATGGATAGCCTACAGCCTCTGTATGAAGCGCTAACACTGTGGTTGAAGCTCACCAGAGAGACGGGTCACTTCAAAGAGCAAATCGCTCGTGCTGGCTTCTTCCAGAGCGATGCCGATGAAGCGAATATCCTTCGTCTTTCTATTCCGATGCAATACGGTGCCTACCCGATGATCTCCGGTCACAAGAACCGCTTTGCTGTTAAGTTCATGAGCTTTGAAACTGGGCAAGCCTGTACTCAAGACATCGAATTTGAATTGGCAATCTGCACCTAATTAATTTCCTTTTATAGTTTGGCTTGAGCCCTCACTCGAGCCTAAACGAACTCTTATGCCAATCACAGTAAGTAAGTGTTCATAAATAGCGTAGGAAAAAGGCTTGAGAACAAGACAGAAATTTTCGATAAGTATTTATTCTACAATCAAAATTTCTAACGAAGTTATCGAGCGTTTTAACAAGCTAGGATGACCAGTTATTTACTACGATTGGTATTACTACACCTTCAAATTAAGAATCACTATGTCGAAGAAAATCACCATCGTTAAATGCCCTCAATGTAATGCTGACGTTGAATGGGGCGAACAAAGCCCGCACCGCCCGTTTTGCAGCAAGCAATGTCAGATGATTGATTTCGGTGAATGGGCAGACGAAGAGAACAGCATCGCTGGCGCACCAGATATGTCAGATAGCGATGGTTGGTCGGAAGATCCGCACTAAGCGAGTAGCGAGTAGCGAG